>NZ_JBGLYU010000025.1:0-86078 GCF_047304235.1 Variovorax sp. Varisp36 | reverse complement strand
CGCCCGGGGGATTGGCGTCGGGGGGGCGGCTGCCGTTGGAAGACGGCTCGTCGCCGCGACCCCATCGGCCGTCGTTCAGGTTGAACATGCCCAGAAACCCTCTCCGCGCTGGCTTTGAATTCATTCGCTTCGTTCTCTTGTCAGTGGCGGGATTGTGCCCAATCAATCGGTTGCATCGTGCAATTCAGTGTCTGCCTCAGGGGTCATCGTATCGGCTACGGAACCCGACTGCCGGGCGAGTTCGGCGCGCAGCAACGGCACGCCCTCACCGCTCTTGGCGCTGAGGAAGATGCGGGGGACCTGCGCGCCGTCGATTTCCATCTCGTCCTGCAGATGCAGCGGATGCTGCGCGCTTTCAAGAGCGTCGAGCTTGTTGAACACCAACAGCTGCGGCACGGTGTCGGCACCGATCTCGCGCAGCACCGCCTGCACCTCGGCCATCTGCTCGGGGTAGTGGGGGTTGGAGGCATCGACCACATGCAGCAGCAGGTCGGCATCGACCGCCTCCTGCAGCGTGGCTTTGAAGGCATCGACCAGCCCGTGCGGCAGGTCGCGGATGAAACCCACGGTGTCGGAGATCGACACCTGCCGCCGGGCATCGCCCAGGTAGAGATTGCGCGTGGTGGTGTCGAGCGTGGCGAACAACTGGTCGGCCGCATAGGCGCGGGCCTTGACCAGCGCATTGAACAGCGACGACTTGCCCGCGTTGGTGTAGCCCACCAGCGAGATATTGAAGGTGTCGCAGCGCTCGCGCTGCCGGCGCTGGGTGCCGCGCTGCTTCTGCACCTTGGCGAGACGCTCGCGCGTGCGCTTGATCGACTCGCCGATCATCCGGCGATCGAGCTCGATCTGCTTTTCACCCGGGCCGCCGCGCACGCCTGCACCGCCGGTCTGGCGCTCCAGGTGGGACCATCGGCGGACCAGCCGCGTGCTGAGGTACTGCAGGCGAGCCAGCTCGACCTGCAGCTTGCCTTCGTGCGAACGCGCGCGCTGGGCGAAGATTTCGAGGATGAGAAAGGTCCGGTCGTAGACCGCGATGTCGAGCTGGCGCTCGAGGTTGCGCTGCTGCGCGGGGCTCAGGGCCTGGTCGAAGATGACCTCGCTCGCCCTGTACAGGGCAGCCAGCTCCTTGATTTCTTCGGCCTTGCCGCTGCCAACGAACAGGGCCGCGTCGGGTGCCTTGCGCTTGCACGCAAGGCGGGCGACGGGCGTCAGGCCCGCGGTCTGCGCGAGCAGGCCGAGTTCCTCGAGTTCGCTGTCGAAATGGGGCAGCCCGAAATCGACGCCGACGAGAACGGCGGCGCCTTCCTGGCGGGGGATCAGTTCAGACAAGCGGGATCAGAAATTGGGAAAAAGCGCGGCAGCAGGGGCCGCCGCGCTCCGCGCGATCAGGCTGCGGCGTCTTCGTTCTCGGTAGCCGAGAAGTTGACGGCACGACCCGGCACGATGGTGGAAATGGCGTGCTTGTAGACCATTTGCGTCACCGTATTGCGAAGCAACACGACGTACTGGTCAAAAGACTCGATCTGGCCCTGCAGCTTGATGCCATTCACCAAATAAATGGAAACCGGCACGTGCTCACGACGCAGGGTGTTCAGAAACGGGTCTTGCAGAAGTTGCCCTTTATTGCTCACGATATTCTCCGTGTTCAAGAGTAGTTGTTGGAGAGATGACCTTAACACAGGGTTTCTGCGCCGCAGCAATCGGGGTCAAAAGCCTTGAGAAAATAACGGCTCTCAAAAGACGGAACTTCCACTCGGCTCGCGGTTCATCGGCCGCCATCGGCGGCCAAGCCCCTCAGTCGTCCTTGTCGGCAAATGGATTGTGCGAGCTCTTGAACTCGATGCGCAAGGGGGTACCCACAAGGTCGAACTCCTTGCGGAAGCGTCCTTCGAGGAAGCGCTTGTAGGCGTCGGTCACGTGCTCCAGCGAATTGCCATGGATCACGATCACCGGCGGGTTCATGCCCCCCTGGTGCGCATAGCGCAGCTTGGGCCGGTACATGCCCCCGCGCTTGGGCGCCTGGAACTGCACCGCCTCCAGCAGCAGGCGGGTCAGCACCGGCGTCGACATCTTGCGCGTGGCCGACTTGTGGGCCTGCGCGATCGCCTGCCACACCGGCCCCAGGCCTTGGCGCTTGATGGCCGAGATGAAATGCAGCGCCGCGAACTTCAGGAACGGCAGCCGGGTCTCGATCTGCCGCTGGATCTGCTCGCGCTGGTAGCTGTCGACGGCGTCCCACTTGTTGATCGCAATCACCACCGCACGGCCGCTTTCGAGGATGTAGCCGGCGATGTGCGCGTCCTGGTCGGTCACGCCCTGCGTGGCGTCGAGCAGCAGCAGCACCACGTTGGCCGATTCGATGGCCTGCAGCGTCTTGACCACCGAGAACTTCTCGATCGCCTCGAACACCCTGCCCTTGCGGCGCAGGCCGGCCGTGTCGATCAGTTCGAAGCGCTGGCCGTTGCGCTCGAAGGGCACGGAGATCGCATCGCGCGTGGTGCCCGGCATGTCGAAGGCCACGAGGCGCTCTTCGCCGAGCCAGGTGTTGATCAGCGTGGACTTGCCCACGTTGGGCCGTCCGGCCACGGCCAGCTTGATCGGCTTGTTGACCTCGTCCTCGTCCGCCTCGTCGTCGGGATCGGGCAGGTTCAGCGGTTCCAGGGCGAGTTCGACGAGGTCGCGCATGCCCTGCCCGTGCGCAGCAGATACGCCATGCACGTCGCCGAAGCCGAGTTCGTAGAAATCGACCAGCTTGGTGCCGTCGTGCATGCCCTCGGCCTTGTTGGCCGCCAGCACGCAAGGCTTGCCGAGGCGGCGCAGTTCGTTGGCGATGTCGTGGTCTTGCGCCGACAGGCCCTCGCGGGCGTCGACGACGAAGATCACCACGTCGGCCTCGGCCACGGCCTGCCGCGTCTGCTTGGCCATTTCCTTGTAGATGCCGCTGCCCGCGTCGGGTTCGAAGCCACCGGTGTCGATGACGATGAACTCGTGCTTGCCCAGGCGGCCATTGCCGTAGTGGCGGTCGCGCGTGAGGCCGGCGAAGTCGGCGACGATGGCGTCGCGCGTCTGGGTCAGGCGGTTGAAGAGGGTCGACTTGCCAACGTTGGGCCGCCCGACCAGGGCCACGACCGGCTTCATGGCCGGCCTTTCGATGGCGCGGTTTTCATGGTCGGGCCTTGGAAAGAGAAAAGGAAAAAGAAAGAGTTATTCAGGGCGATAACCAAACACGCCACCCTTGGCAGTCACGACCACGACCGTGTTGCCGGCCAGCACCGGCGTGACGGTGATGGCCGAGCCATCGGGCGTGACACGATTGAGCAACGCGCCATCTTCACGCGACACGAAGTGCAGCGTGCCGGTGTCTTCGCCGATGATCAGCGAGCGGCCCACGGCCAGCGGCGCGGTGAGGTTGCGGTTCTTCAAGCGGCTCATCTGCCAGGCGCGCTCGCCGTCGGCACGGCGCCACGCGACGACGCTGCCGTCGGACTCGGTACCGAAGACAAAACCGCTGTCGCCGCTGACGCCGTCGGCGCCCGAGGCGGGCTTGCTCCAGACCAGCGAGCCGCGCACGGTCTCGACGCAGCCGACGCTGGCGTAGTACGCGCGGGCGCAGATGGTGTCGCCGAAGCGGCTCACGCTGCCGGTCAGATCGACCAGGCGCTCCACGTCGTTGGTGCCGCGCGGTGCCGCAATGGGCGATTCCCAGCGCGAAGTGCCATTGGCGGGGTTGATGCCCACCAGGCGGCCGCCGATGCCTGCCACCAGTGTGTCGCCCACGGCGATCAGCACGCCCGACTTGCGCAGCACGAGGTTTTCACCCGTGCGCTGCTGGATCCAGAGGCGGCGACCGCTCTGCCCGTCCCAGGCGCTGATGCTGCGGTCGGCGGTCTGCACGAACACGCGGCGTCCCGCCACGAGCGGTGCTGTGAAGGCCTGGGCCGAGAGTTTCTGCTTCCACAGGACCTTGCCGTTCTCGATGGCGACCAGTTCGTTGCCGGTGGTCACGACTGCGGCCATCGACCCGTCGCTGCCTACACCGGCTGCCAGCGGTGCGCCGGCGCTCGCGCGCCAGGTTTCACGGCCGGCGCGAGCGTCGATGGCAACCACCGTGCCATCGCTGCCGGCCACGGTGACGGTGTCGCCGCTGATGTCGGTAGTGAGAGGGAACTTGACCTCGGGGATGCGCACCGTCCAGGCCTGGCGCACGCCCATCAGGGCCGGATTGGCGGGAAGTTCTGCCGGCTTCGGCTTGCTGCTGCCCGAACAGGCGGCGAGGAGCGCCACCAAAACAAGAGCTGATCCCGCGCGCAGGGCGGTCGATTCAGGCATGAAACGCTTGAAATTCATATGCGGTCAGGGAGTTTTGGGGACTGCGGGTGTGACGGTGACGACTGGCGCCAGGCTCTTCGGGTCGACACCGACCGCGTTGAGTTTGATTTCGACCAGGCGGCGGTAGTCGGAGGTGGCACCAAAGCCGGTCCAGGCCTTGCGGTATTCGGCCTGCGCCTCGGCGCGCTTGCCCTGGGCCAGGTAGATGTCGCCCTTGCGGTCGGCCACCAGCGGTTCGAATTCCTTGGGTACGCTGCTGTCGAGCTGCTTGATCGCATCGTCGTAGGACTTGCTGTCGAGCAGTTCGGCCGCCAGCCGCAGCCTGGCAATAGCCTTGTAGCCCGGATCGACGGCGTTCTGCGCAACCCATTCGAGTTCCGCGCGCGAGCCCGCGGCATTGCCCTTTTCGTACAGCGTCTTGGCGACCAGCAGGCCGGCCTGCTGCGCGTAGGTAGTGCCCGAGAAGCGCTTCTTCATGTCGTCGAGCACGAGCGCGATGCGTGCCGGATCGCCGGCCTGCGCGGTCTTCTCGATTTCGTCGTAGAGCGACGAGGCTTGCGCCGCCTTGTTGCGTCCATACCATTGCCAGCCGTTCCAGGCCACGAAGGCGCCTGCGACGAGCAGCACGGCCCATGTGATCAGGGTGCCGTAGGTGTTCCAGAAATGCTTGAGCTGGTCGAGCTGTTCCTGTTCTTCGAGGTCGAGATGGGTTGCCATGCGCTGTCAGGTGTTGGGAGCCGGCGATTGTAGGGTGGCGGCCCAGGTGGCCACTTCGGCAAGCGGCCGGGAGGTCTGCGCACCGCTTCCGTCGCGCAGCGCCTTGAGAGTCACTTCGCCGCGTGCAAGTTCATCGGCGCCGAAGATCAGGGCGTAGGTGGCGCCGCTGTTGTCGGCCCGCTTGAACTGCGACTTGAAGCTGCCGAGGCCATCCGCCGTGGCGGCGTGCATCTGCACACGCACGCCGGCGTCACGCAACTGCTGCAGCGTACGCAGCGCCACCGGCATGGCAGAGGCATCGGGCACGACGGCATAGACATCGGGGGCCCGTACCGGGATCTGAGTGCCCTGCTCCTTCATGAGGTCGAGCACGCGCTCCACGCCGATTGCCCATCCCACTGCAGGCGCCGGCTTGCCGCCGAGTTGCTCGAACAGGCCGTCATAGCGGCCGCCGGCACACACCGTGCCCTGCGAGCCGAGCCGGTCAGTCACGAACTCGAACACGCTGAGGTTGTAGTAATCGAGGCCGCGCACGAGGCGCGGGTTGATGGTGTAGGCGACGCCGTTGGCGTCGAGGATGGCCTTCAATCCCTCGAAGTGCGCCAGCGATTCGGCACCGAGGAAATCCATCAGTCTCGGCGCCGACTCGACCACATCCTTCATCGCCGGATTCTTGGTGTCGAGGATGCGCAGCGGGTTGCTGTGCAGGCGGCGCTTGCCGTCTTCGTCGAGCTTGTCGGCATGTGCCTCGAAATGCGCGATGAGCTGGGCGCGGTGCTGCGCCCGCTCTGCCGGCTGGCCAAGGCTGTTGAGCTCCAGCCGCACGTCGGTCAGGCCGATCGCCCTCCACAGTGCACTCGCGAGCAGGATCAATTCAGCGTCAATGTCGGGACCGGCAAAGCCCAGCGCCTCGACGTCGATCTGATGGAACTGCCGGAAACGCCCGCGCTGCGGCTTCTCGCGCCGGAACATCGGCCCGATGGCCCACAGGCGCTTGCCGCCGTCATAGAGCATGTTGTGCTCGATCGCGGCCCGCACGATGCCGGCGGTGTTCTCGGGCCGCAGCGTCAGGTGGTCGTTGTCGCCGTACTTGTCCGAGCGGTCGTGGAAGGAGTACATCTCCTTCTCGACGATGTCCGTCACCTCGCCGATGCCGCGCACGAACAGCGCCGTGTGCTCGAGGATCGGCGTGCGGACGTTGCGGTACGCATAGCGCCCCATCAGGTCGCGCACGGTGGCCTCGAGCCATTCCCAGCGCGCCGATTCGGGCGGCAATATGTCGTTCATGCCTTTGACGGCATTCAATTTTTCAGCCATGAGTCTGCGGAGGTGTCAGGCCAGGGCAGCGTGCTCGCCGCCGAAGCGCTTTTCGATGTAGGTTTCGACGAGTTGGTGAAACTCGTTGGCGATATTGTCGCCGCGCAGCGTGAGTGCCTTTTCGCCGTCGATGAAGACCGGCGCGGCAGGCGCCTCGCCGGTGCCAGGCAGGCTGATGCCGATGTCGGCGTGCTTGCTCTCGCCGGGGCCGTTGACGATGCAGCCCATGACGGCCACCTTCAGCGTCTCGACGCCCGGATATTTCTTGCGCCAGACCGGCATCTGCAGGCGCAGGTAGTCGTCGATCTGCTTGGCCAGTTCCTGGAACGTGGTGCTGGTGGTGCGGCCGCAGCCCGGGCAGGCTGTGACGCTCGGCACGAACACGCGCAGGCCCAGGGCTTGCAGGATCTCGTTGGCAATCAGCACCTCTTGCGTGCGCGACTCGCCCGGCTGCGGCGTGAGCGACACGCGAATCGTGTCGCCAATGCCCTCCTGCAGCAGGATCGACAACGCCGTGGCCGAGGCCACCGTGCCCTTGGTGCCCATGCCGGCCTCGGTGAGGCCCAGGTGCAGCGGATAGTCGCAGCGCCTGGCCAGTTCGCGGTAGACCGAGATCAGGTCCTGCACGCCGCTCACCTTGCACGACAGGATAACCTGGTTGCCGCTCATGCCCATCGACTCGGCCAGCCTGGCGGACTCGACGGCCGAAGTGATCAGCGCCTCGTACATCACCTGCTTGGCATCCCAGGGCTCGGCGCGCTGGCTGTTGGTGTCCATCAGGCTGGCGAGCAGTTCCTGGTCGAGGCTGCCCCAGTTGACGCCGATGCGCACAGGCTTGTTCCAGCGCATTGCCGCGTCGATCATCTGGCCGAACTGCCTGTCCTTCTTGTCGCCCTTGCCCACGTTGCCGGGGTTGATGCGGTATTTGCTCAGCGCCTCGGCGCAGGCCGGATAGTCGGTCAGCAGGCGGTGGCCGTTGTAGTGGAAGTCGCCGATCAGCGGCACGTCGATGCCCATGCGGTCGAGCTGCTCGCGGATGTAGGGCACCTGCGCGGCGGCCTCGGGCGTATTGACCGTGATGCGGACCATTTCGGAGCCGGCAATGGCCAGTTCCTTCACCTGGATCGCGGTGCCGATGGCATCGACGGTGTCGGTGTTGGTCATGGACTGCACGCGCACCGGAGCGTCGCCGCCCACCGTGACCACGCGCGGCCCCCAGACCACGCTGGCCTGGCGCGAGCGGCGCGCTTTTGGCGCGGCCGACTCGATGGGAAGCGGGAGGCATTCGCCGGTCATGGTTTCACCTCGAAGCGTGCCACGCCACCACCCTTGGTGACGGGCTTCAGGTCGTATGGCTGGCCGCGCACCTGCACGTCGACGCTCGACGCGCGCCCGACCACGACGGACAGCGGCAGCGTGCCCGACAAACCCACCGTTTCGCCAGCCTTCAGGCTGCGGCGCAGCAGCTGCTTGCCCCCGGCTTCGGTCACGGTGACCCAGCACTCTTCCCGTGCCACGAAGACAAGCTGCTGGGCGCTGGCGGCAGCCGTCGCGGGCACGGCAGGGGCAGCGGGCGCTGCAGCGGCCGGTGCCGCGGCGGCAGCAGGCGCGCCAGGGCCGGCGGCCGCGGGAGCCTCGCTCACCGGACCGCTCGGCGCCACAGCCTGCACGGGCACGTTTTCCGCGACAGCGCCGGTCCCGCTGGACGACACCGGTCCGCCGGCAGGCGCCGAACCCTCACTGGATTCGCCTCGGGCCGTCAGCCGCGACACGGAAGCCCCGATCTGGTCGAACACCGACTGCGGCAACCAGAACAGCGCACCCGCGGCCACCAGCAGGAGCCCCACCGCGATCAGCAGCGCACGCGAAGGCAGCCCACTGGAACGGCCGTTGTTGTTCCAGCGAGGCGTGTTGGAGGCGATGTTCCCTCGCAGCGTGCGATCTGCCTCGGCCAGCGACACCTTTTGCGTGCTGGGCAGCTTCGCGAGCACGGGCGCGGGATCGATGCGCAACGCGCGGCAGACGCTGCTCGCCAGGGCGCGAGCGAAGACCGGATCGGGCAGCGAGGCGATATCGTCCGCTTCAAGCGCCATGAGCTTCTGCGGCGGCACCTTCAGCGCGGCAGCCACCATCTCGATGTGCAGGCCATGGGCCTCGCGCGCCTCGCGCAGCAGGTCGCCGGCTGTCTTGTGCGTGATGTCGCCTTCTTCCAGCGGCTGTGCTGCGAAAGTGCCGAACTCCGAAACCCGATCAGTCATTGAAATTCCCGCGCTCGTACGCTGTTGCCTCCCGCGACTGGGGGAAGCGTCGTTGCAGTTGACCTCCCAACTGCGCGACTGCCTCGCGGTTGTTCAGCTTTCGTTCGACCCTGATGCCGAGCCAGAGCGTTTCGGCGCTGGCCGAGGGGCTGTTGTTGACGCGGCGAATGTAGAACTGCGCGCGCGACCATTCTTCGCGCTGCGCCAGCAATGAAGCCAGATTGAAGCCGACCACCGGATTGCCGGCGTCGATCTCGTAGGCCTGCATGAGGCTGCGCTCCGCCTGGACCCGCTGGCCGGCCTTGAGTTCGCACACGCCCTGCGTCATGAGCGTCTTGGCGCGGTCCGCATAGCTCGGCACGGCCAGGGCTTCGGTGAACTGCGCAGCCGCATCGCCGTAGCGGTTCTGCTGGCACAGCAGCCAGCCGTAGTTGTGCCGCGCGTTGGGGTCGCGCGGATTGATGGCGATGGCGCGGCGGAAGCTGTCTTCGGCCAGCGCGGCGTCGTCGAGCCGCATGTAGACCAGGCCGCGCAGGTTGTAGGCGTCGGCATTGTTGGGATCGGCGGCCAGCGCCTGCTTGATCTCGTCGAGCGCGACGGTGGTCTGGCCATGCTCGAAATAGCCGGAGGCCAGTTCCATGCGCAGGCGCGCACGGCGCTGCCGGCTGGTTTCGTCGGACTCGGTGACGATCTCGGCACCCTTGCCCGAGCTGGTGTCGGCCAGGCTGGTGGTGGTGGTGCGCGTGTTCACGCAGCCCCCAAGCAGCAACGCCATGGCAACGCCCGCGAAACCCACAGTCAGCATCCGCTGCACGCTCGCGGTCGTCATCGGAATGGCCATGCTCATCGGTTCAGTGCTCCTGGGGGGTGGTCTTGCGGACCGGATGCAAAACAATGGGGCGCTCCGCCGCGCGGCGCTGCGCCATGCGCTCGGCCGCACGGGTGCGGTCCTTGACGTCGCCAGCGAGCTGGCCGCAGGCGGCGTCGATGTCGTCGCCGCGCGTCTTGCGCACGGTGGTCACGAGGCCGGCTTCGCTCAGCGTCCTGGCGAATGCCAGTACGCGTGGCTGCGGGGAGCGCAGCAGGCCCGACGCCGGAAAGGGGTTGAACGGGATCAGGTTGAACTTGCACGAGATGCCGTGCGTACGCACCAGCTCGATGAGCTGCCGCGCATGCTCGGGCTGATCGTTCACTCCGTCGAGCATGCAGTACTCGAAGGTGATGAAGTCGCGCGGTGCATGCGCCAGGTAGCGCTTGCAGGCCTCGATCAGTTCGGCGATCGGGTACTTGCGGTTGAGCGGCACGAGGTCGTCGCGCAACGCATCGTTGGGCGCATGCAGCGAGACGGCCATGGCCACCGGGCAATCGGCGCCGAGGCGGTCGATCATGGGCACCACGCCGGAGGTCGACACCGTCACGCGACGGCGCGACAGCCCGTAGGCGTTGTCGTCGAGCATGGTGCGCAGCGCGGGCACGAGCGCCGAGTAGTTCTGCAGCGGCTCGCCCATGCCCATCATCACCACGTTGGAGATGACGCGTTCGTCGCGCTTCAGGTGCTTGCGCAGGAAGTGTTCGGCAAACCAGAGCTGGGCGACGATTTCGCCCGTGCTCAGGTTGCGGCTGAAGCCCTGATGCCCTGTCGAGCAAAAGCGGCATCCGACCGCACAGCCGGCTTGGGACGACACGCACAGGGTGCCGCGGTCGTCCTCTGGAATGAATACGGCTTCGACGGCATTGCCGTCACCGACGTCGAACAGCCACTTGATCGTGCCGTCCTTGGATTCGTGCTGCGTGATGACCTGCAAGGCCTCCACGCGCGCCGTGGTCGCGAGCTTCTCGCGCAGCGACTTCGCCAGATCGGTCATCTGGGCGAAGTCGCTGGCGCCACGCTGGTGGATCCAGCGGAACAGCTGCGTGGCGCGGAATTTCTTCTCGCCGAGTTTTTCGCAGAACGCAGCCAACCCCTCGAGATCGAATTCGAGCAGATTGGCCGTGGTCATGGAATCGATCGGCAGACAGCTTCAGCGTGCGTAGACGTTGAGGCCGGCGAAGAAGAAAGCGACTTCGTTCGCTGCAGTTTCGGCAGCGTCCGAACCGTGCACGGCGTTGGCATCGATGCTGTCGGCGAAATCGGCGCGGATGGTACCGGCAGCGGCCTTCTTCGGGTCGGTGGCGCCCATCAGGTCGCGGTTCTTGGCGATGGCGTTGTCGCCTTCGAGCACTTGCACGAACACGGGGCCCGAGATCATGAACTCGACCAGGTCCTTGAAGAAGGGACGTTCCTTGTGCACGGCGTAGAACTGTTCGGCTTCGTTGCGCGACAGGTGCACCAGCTTGGCGGCGACGACCTTGAGGCCGGCAGCTTCAAAACGGGAAACGATCTTGCCGATGACGTTCTTGGCAACTGCATCGGGCTTGATGATGGAAAGGGTACGTTCGATAGCCATTGAAATGCTTCCTGGAGCTTTGATTTTGAAGTGTTTTGTCACAACTGCGACGCGCTTGTTGCATCACATGTCGACAAAGCCTCTGATTTTAACCGGCGCAGCCTTTCGGATTGGTGAAAACCCCGCGAAAGGCCGCGTACCGACGGCTGGCTTTCAGCGCCCGCGGCGGCGGCCGCCACCTTGGCCGCCCTGGCCGCCGAAGCCGCCACCGCCGCCGCCGCCACGACGCGGGCCTGCGCGCTGCTCCTTGCGCTGGCGCGAGAAGCTGTCGGCGCCGATGTAGCCCAGCGAGGTCTTCATTGGATCGGGCTGGTTGGCGCCGCTGGGTTGACGGTCGTCGCCCTGCTGGCGATTGCCGCCACCCTGGCGGTTGCCGCTGTTGCCGCGGCGTCCCTGCCCCTGGGGCGGACCGCCGTTGCCACCGCCACGATTGGGACGGCCACCCCGGTCACCGCGCGGCGGACGACCATCGCCCAGCGGATTCGGGATCGGCGCTTCCCGGCTGCCTTCGTCGCGAGCATCGCGCATGTCGCGCGGCTGCTGGCCGCCACCACCATTGCGATTGCCGCGGCGCTTCTTGTTGCGCCCGCTTCGGCCATTGCCGCCACCACCCTCCTGCCCCGGGCCACGCTGCTGCGGGCCGGGCCGGGCAACCGCGCCGCCGGAAGCCTGGAACAGCGCGCGGATATCACGCTCGTCGAGTTCCATCCAGGCGCCGCGCTTCAGGCCGCGCGGCAGCACCATGGCGCCGTAGCGGATGCGGATCAGCCGGCTGACCGCGTGGCCCACCGACTCGAACAGGCGGCGCACCTCGCGATTGCGGCCTTCGGAAATGGTCACGCGATACCAGCAGTTCGAGCCTTCGCCGCCGCCGTCCTCGATGGTGCCGAATTGCGCCATGCCGTCGTCGAGGCGCACCCCGTCGAGCAGCTTCTGCTTTTCTTCGCTGGTGAGCGCGCCCAGCACACGGACCGCGTACTCGCGCTCCAGGCCGAAGCGCGGGTGCATCAGTTGGTTGGCCAGGTCGCCAGAGCTGCTGAACAGCAGCAGCCCTTCGGTGTTCAGGTCGAGGCGCCCGACCGACTGCCACTTGCCCTGCTGCAGGCGCGGCAGCTTGCGGAACACGGTCGGGCGGTTCTGCGGATCGTCGTGCGTGACCACCTCGCCCACGGGCTTGTGGTATGCGATCACGCGCGGCGGCGGAGGCGCGATGCGGTAGCGGATCGGCTTGCCGTTGATCTTGACCTGATCGCCGTACTGGATGCGCTGGCCGATGTGGGCCGGCTCGTTGTTGACGGAAATGCGGCCCTGAAGAATCAGCTGCTCCATTTCGAGCCGCGAGCCCAGGCCGGCCTGCGCCAACACCTTGTGCAGCTTGGGCGAATCCGCCTCGGGCAGAAGCACGCGCTTGAGCGGCGGGACTTCGGGGCTTTCTTCGTCGGCGTCGAACTGGCCGGAGATGACGTCCGAGAAACGGATCGGCTCGGGCGGCGGCGCGTTGCGCTGTTCGCGCTCTGCGGCGCGGCGGGCGCGGTCGAGGTCGTCTTCTTCCTCGTCGGGCTCTTCTTCGTCTTCGTCCCGCTCTTCTTCGCCGTCATCGCTGCTGTTGCGATCGGCTTCGACCGGTGCGGGATTGCGGGCCTCTTCAGCGGCGACGGCGACAACCGGAGCTTCCTCGGCGGCAACGACCGCCGGCGCGATCGCCTCGGGGGGCTGTGCAACAGGCAAAGCCACCGCTTCATCCGCCATGGACGGCTCGACCGGCTTCTTCTTGCGGGGCGCTCTCGGTTTCTTGGGCGCCTCGGCCTCCACCGGTGCAGCGATTTCCTGCGCAGCTGCCTCCGGCGCTACCGATTCAATAGCATCACCCGCGGCCTTCCTGGACGGGGCCGCCCTTTTCTTCTTTTTGACTTCGGGCTCGGCCGGCAGCATCGCCGCGTCTTCGGTGTCGGTTGTGCTCATGAGGTTTTTCCGGGAGAGGGAGCGTGGGGGTCGACCTCGTCCTGGGACGGGGCATCGGGTTCTGGCGACGGTGCCTGAGCGGACTCGGGCTCGGGTATGGATTCGGGTTCCGGCGCGAGCTCGGGTTCGGGCTCGATGGGAGATTCGGTGCCTGCGGCGTTCTCGGCAAACTGCGCCTCGGCGGCTTCGGCGGCTTCGGCGGCGGAAGACTCCAGCTCTGCCATCCCCGATGCATCCGCATCGCCCTCTGCCAGCGCTTCGATCTCGGGCGCGGCATCGATGGGCAACCCCTGCTGCTCGCCGGACGCCTGCTCGAGGGCATCGACCAGCGCTGCCTGCTGCGCGGGCGTTTCGATCAGTGGCAACTGGTCTAACGAGGCCAGGCCCAGGTCGTCGAGGAACTGGCGCGTGGTTGCATACAGCGCCGGACGGCCGACCGTTTCGCGATGGCCGATGACCTCGACCCAGCCGCGGTCTTCCAGCTGCTTGAGGATCAGCGAGTTGATCGTCACGCCACGAATGTCTTCCATGTCGCCGCGCGTGGCCGGCTGCCGGTAGGCAATGATGGCCAGCGTCTCGAGTGCGGCGCGGGTGTAGCGCGGCGGCTTCTCGGGGTGCAGGCGATCGAGGTGGTCGCGCATCTCGGGCCGGCTCTGGAAACGCCAGCCGCTGCCGACGCTCACCAGCTCCAGGCCGCGCTGCGCCCAGTCTTCCTGCAATTCGAGCAACAGCACCTTGATGGTGTCCACGCCCAGCTCGTCGTCGAACAGCACGCGCATATCGCGCACCGGCAACGGCTGGCTCGAACAGATCAAGGCGGTTTCGAGAATGCGCTTGGCATCCGCCGTATTCATGGTTCGCGTTATCCGGGAAAAGGCGCCTCGGGGCGCTAGTTCAGAAGGATGAAAGGAGTAGGCGCTGCAGGCACGCGGCAAATGCAACGCAAGGCCGGCCTCGGGTGACCGGCGCGGCTCTCGGGCCGTCAGGCGCGATTGTAATCCAGCCCCCAGGCCCGCAAAGCCTGGACGAGGTCGGCGGGCGGCGGCGAGCGGAACTCCAGCGCCGCTTGTGTGACGGGATGCACGAAGGCCAGCCTGAATGCATGCAGCGCCTGCCGCGACAGCCCGGCAGCCGGCGCCCCGCCGTAGAGCGCATCGCCCACCAGCGGATGGCCGATCGACGCCATGTGCACGCGGATCTGGTGGGTGCGCCCCGTTTCGAGGGTGCAGCGCACGGCGCAGCCTTCGGCGTTGCTGTCGAGCCGCTCGATCAGCGTGCGCGCCGTCTTGCCCGCATGCCGCTCGAGATCGACCACGGCCATGCGCAGCCGGTTGCGCGGATCGCGCCCAATGGGGGCGTCGACCTGCCGGCCCGCGGCACCCTCCCACGGCTTGTGGCCGATGGCCAGGTACTGCCGCTTGACCTCGCGCGCAGCGATCAGCGCCACCATCGCATCCATGGCGGCCCGGGTGCGCGCCACCACCATCAGGCCGCTGGTGTCGCGGTCGAGCCGGTGCACGATGCCGGCGCGCGGCAGCAGCACAGCCTTCGGGTCCAGCGCCAGCAGGCCATTGAGCAGCGTGCCGCTCCAGTGTCCCGGCGCCGGGTGCACGACCAGGCCGGCGGGCTTGTCGACGATGCGCAGGTGTTCGTCCTCGTGCACGGTGACGATGTCCATCGGCTCGGGCCGGAAGGCCTGGCTCTGGGGCGTGGGACGAAGCTCGATGCGGCCGGCCTGTCCCGCCTTGACGGTGGCCGAGACCTTGGTCAGCGTGCGGCCCTGCAGCTCGACAGCGCCAGCCTCGATCAACTGCTGCAGGTAACTGCGGGAAAACTCGGGCACCAGCGCGGCGAGCGCGCGGTCGAGCCGCTGGCCGTGCTGGGCCGGGTCGATGACGAAGGGCCGCTGCTCGCTGGGTTCGATCGGATCGGCCCCCTCCTCGAACTCGGGCACCTCCAGTGCCTCGGGGGTATTGCCCAAAGGGTCGGTCGATATAATTGAGGGCAACTGTTTCACGAAAGCCGTATGTGATGTTTCGCGCCAAATTATCGGTCCCCGCCTGGATCGCGCTCAGCGCCGCGGCTGTGCTGGCTGCTGGCTGCTCGTCGACCTCCGTCGACAAGACCGCCAACTGGAGCCCCAACCGTATCTATTCGGAAGCCAAGGACGAGGCCGGATCGGGCGCCTACGACAAGGCCGTGCCGCTGTACGAGAAGCTCGAAGGCCGCGCCGCCGGCACGCCGCTCGCGCAGCAGGCGCAGCTCGAAAAGGCCTACGCCCAGTACAAGTCGGGCGAAAAGGCGAACGCCATCGCCACTGTCGACCGCTTCATGAAGCTGCATCCGGCGAGCCCCGCCATCGACTATGCGCTCTACCTCAAGGGCGTGATCAACTTCAACGACGACCTTGGCATGTTCGCGTTCATGACGCGCCAGGACCTGTCCGAGCGCGACCAGAAGGCCGCCAAGGAATCTTTCGAGTCGTTCAAGGACCTCGTCACGCGCTTCCCCGAGTCGCGCTACACCCCTGACGCGCGCCAGCGCATGAACTACATCGTGAACTCGCTCGCGCAGTACGAAGTTCACGTGGCGCGCTACTACTATTCGCGCGGCGCTTACCTGGCGGCCATCAACCGCGCCCAGGTCGCGCTGTCCGACTACCGCGAAGTACCGGCGCTCGAAGAAGCCCTGTACATCATGGTGAAGTCGTACGACGCCCTCGGCATGAAGGACCTGCGCGACGACACCCAACGCGTGCTGACCACCAACTATCCGAAGAGCACCTACCTCGCGAACGGCTTCAAGGGCAAGGACGATCCCTGGTGGAAGCTCTGGTAGCCCCTAACTAAGTCTTGAGTGCGTCCAGCGCGGCCTCGAAATCCGATTCGTTTTCGAGCCGCCGCATCGGTGGCAGCGCCGCCAGCAACCGGCGGCCGTAGCCCATGGCCACCAGGCGCGTATCGCAGATCGCCAGTACGCCGCTGTCGGTTTCGCGCCGAATCAATCGGCCCGCCCCCTGCTTGAGCGCCACGGCCGCCTCGGGCAGCGAATAGTCGGCAAACGAACTGCGCCCCTGCGCTTCAAGGCGCTGTGAGCGCGCCTCGACCAGCGGATCGTTCGGCGGCGGGAACGGCAGCTTGTCGATCACCACCAGTTGCAACACATCGCCCGGTGCGTCGAAGCCTTCCCAGAACGAGGCCGACGCCACCAGCACGCAGCCTGCGCGCCCGGCGCTCGCGCCTTCGCGGAAGCGATCCATCAGCACGCGCTTGGGCAGCTCGCCCTGCACCAGCACTTCGGGGCGCGCTTGCACGTCGAGCAGTTCGAATTGCTGCCTCATCTCGTCGCCGATGGTGCGCAGTGCGCGAAGCGTGGTCGTCAGCACCAGCGTGCGGCCGCCCAGCTCGGTCGCGCCGCGCGCGGCCAGTTGCGCGACGCGCTGGCTGTGCGACGGATCGTTGGGCTTGGGAAACGCACGCGGCACATAGAGCGCAGCCTGCGAGGCATAGTCGAACGGGCTTTGCACGCGCAGCACTTCCGCGTCCTGCAGGCCGCAGGGCTCGGTGAACCAGCGCAGCGTGGGCTCGTCGCCCAGCGTTGCGGAGGTGAAGACCCAGGCGCGGCCGCCATCTTGCTGCGCCGCCGTCTCGCGCGCCGGCCGCTCGCCATAGCCGTCGAGATCCTCGTCGTCGCCATCGGCCGCATCGGGGTCTGCTTCGGCGATCTTGAGCACCCGCTTGCGCATGGCGTCGGCGATGTCCAGCGGCGATTCGATGAGCCGCAGCTGCGAGCCCACATCGACCCAGCGCACCGAATCGATCTCGCATGGCAGGGCGAAGCGCGCGATGCGCTTCGCGAGTTGGCGGGCCCGCTCGTGCAGCCGCACGAAGTCGGGCGAGATTTCGCTGACGGTGGCGAGCCCCTCGGCCGACAGCTCGAACGCTTGCAGCAGGTCGTCCAGCGCTTGCTGCCACGCATCGGGATCGACACCCTCGGGCGAGGCACCCAGCCAGCGCAGCTTGGCGCCGGGCCATTGCTTGCCGACCACGAGCCGCAGTTCGCGCGCGGCGCGCTCGACTGCCGCGACCAGTTGCTGCCAGTCGACCAGGCCGCGCGCATGCTGCAGGCCGGCACCCAGCATGTCGCGCGCAAAGTCGAGCGCCTGCCCGCTGCCGAGCTGCGCACCGAGAAACTGCACGCCGGTTTCGTTGAGCTGGTGCGCTTCGTCGAACACCACCACGCTCACGGTCGGCAGAAGCTCCGCCATGCCGGTCTCGCGCACCGCGAGGTCGGCAAAGAACAGATGGTGGTTGATGACCACGATGTCGGCCGCCAGCGCCTCGCGCCGTGCCAGGTTGACATGGCAGGGCTTGAACTGCGGGCATTGCGCGCCCAGGCAGTTCTCTCGCGTGGAGGTGATCAGCGGGATCAGCGGCGAGCGCTCGTCCAGCCCCGGCAGCTCGGCCATGTCGCCGGTGCGCGTGGCCTTCGACCACTGCTCGATCTTGGCGAGCGTGCGCAAGCTGCCGCGTTCAGGCAATGAGGCATCGTGGCGCGCCAGATCGAGCCGGTGCAGGCAAAGATAGCTGCCGCGCCCCTTGAGCAGCGCGGTGCGCACTGGCAGGCCGAAGGCTTCGACAAGACGCGGCAGGTCGCGGCCGAACAGCTGGTCCTGCAGCGTCTTGGTGGCGGTCGAGAGCAGTACGCGTTCGCCGCTCAGCAGGGCCGGCACGAGATACGAAAAAGTCTTGCCCACCCCGGTGCCCGCTTCGACCACCAGCACGCCGCCCTGGTCGATGGTGCGGGCCACGGCTATCGCCATCTCGGTCTGACCCGCGCGCTCGCGGAACTGCTCGGCGGCACGCGACAGCGCACCGTCCTGCGCGAAGGCGTCGCGCACCTGGTCTTCGAGCGCCCCCGTCACGCCGGCTCTTTCGGGTCGAGGTCGTTTTCGAGGCGCGCGATCTGGTCGCGCAGTGCGAGGCGGCGCTTTTTCAGGCGCCGCAGCAACAGCTCGTCTTGCGGCGAGCCCTCGGCCAGCCGGTCGATGGTGGCGTCGAGATCGGCATGCTCGATGCGCAATTCGATCAGCTGGCGGGAAAGGGAGTGAAGATTGGAGTCCAACGGTGGGGAGCGGCTGCGAGGTTTTCGCGGCGCATGTTCATTCGATAATACGTCCTGACACGAATCTCCGAGAAGACAGAAACACGCGCTTCGGCGCATATGCCTCATGACCCAAGGCTTTCGACTCGCCGCGGCCACCGGACTCCACAAGGGAGACCGCCCGTACCAACAAGACCAGGTGCTGATGATGAGCCATCCGCGCGTGCCTGGCTGCGTGCTGGGCATCGTGGCCGACGGCATGGGCGGGCGCAGCGGCGGGCGCAAGGCCTCCGATCAGGTGCTGATGACGGCACGCCAGCTCTTCGCCCGCTACCAGCCCAGCCGCGACGACCCCGAAGCCGTGCTGAAGCAGATCCTCGAAGACTCGCACACGGTCATCAAGCTCACCGCCGTTTCCAGCGAACAGGAGCCGCACAGCACGCTCGCGGCCTTCCTCATGACCCCCAAGGGCGACTGTGCCTGGATCCATGCCGGCGACTCGCGCATCTATCACTTCCATGACGGGCAGCTCGTCAAGCGCACGCGCGACCATTCGTACGTGCAGGTGCTGATCGACCGCGGCCAGATCACCGAGGCCCAGGCCAACGTCCATCCGCAAGGCAACATCCTGCTCGGCTGCCTGGGCATGACGACCACGCCGCCGCCCATCGACCCCTACTACATTCCGAAGATGGAACCGGGCGACCTGCTGATGGCCTGCAGCGACGGACTGTGGCATTACTTCAGCCCCGAAGAGCTGGCGAGCGTGCTGTACGCGCAGCCGCCGCGCGATGCGGTCGAAATCCTGGTGGGTGAAGCGCGCCGTCGAGCCCGGGGCACGGGCGACAACATCTCGATTGTCGTCCTGAAGTTCGATCCGCTGCCGGCGACAACCGCCTGAGCGGCGCCCCTGCCTTCTTGCCCCGCTCAGGGTGCGGCCGGCGGCGGCGGCAACGGCGCCGCGCGCGGCTTGCTGCGATTGGCGTTCTGCCGCTCGCGGCTGGCCCTGTGCTCTTCGGCCCGCTTCTGTTTGTCTTCGAAACGCTTGACGGCGGCAGGCGCCTCGGCCTGCCGCTGGGCGGCCTTGGCCTGCTCGTCGGAATGGGCCTGCTGCTTGGACCGAAACTGGCGTTCGCGCTCGGCAGCATCGGCGGCCGTGGCGGCGCGGCTGGCCGCATGGTCGGCCGCGCGCTGCTCGCGGTCCCTCTGGCCCTGGATCGACTCCTCCTGCTTCTCGCGGGTGTCCTGCGGGCGCTGGGTGCCGGCCTTCTGGTCAAGCTTTTGCAGCTCGGCCGCGCCGCTGCGCTGGCGCTGGATGTCGTTGATCGCTGTTTCCTGCCGCTTGATATTGTCGGTTTCCTTGCGACGCCGGCTCCGGCTCTCGCGCAGGCAGTCTTCCACCGCGAACTTCTTGTAGCAGGCGGCCCGCTCTTCGACAAAACGCTTCTCGATGACCTCGCGCTCGCTGGAGAGCCGGCGCTTCTCGGCCTCGAGGTCGGCACTGCCCGTAGCGGCATTGGACTGTGCCCACAGCGGAAGGCTGGCCAACGTCATCAGCAGGGCAAGAGCGATTTTTTTCATGTGAGTCGGGTGTCGACGATGCGGCGTTCGAGGGCGAGAAACTCGCTCGATTGCATTTCGGTGAGCCGGGAGACCGTGCGCGGAAACTCGTGCGACAGCGGCCCTTCCGTGTACAACGCCTCGGGCGGAACCTCAGCCGACATGATGAGCTTGCAGCGCCGGTCGTACAAGACGTCGACCAGCCAGGTGAAACGACGCGCTTCCGAGGCCATGCGCACCGGCATGTGCGGCACGTCGGACAGCAGCACCGTGTGGAACTGGCTCGCGATCTCGAGGTAGTCGTTCTGCGAGCGCGGACCGCCGCACAGCGTCTTGAAATCGAACCAGACCACGCCGCCGGCCTTGCGCAGTGCGCGGATCTCGCGCTGCTCGATGTGCAGGATCGGGTTTTCGTCAGCCGTCTCGGCCAGCTTGTCGAAGGCCTTGCGCATCTCCTTCTCGGCGGCACCGTCGTTCGGCGTGAGGTACATGCGCAGCTGTTCGAGCGTGCGACGCCGGTAGTCGGTGCCGTTGTCGACGCTCAGCACTTCTAGCTTCTCGTTCAGGAGCGCAATGGCCGGCAGGATGCGGTCGCGGTGCAAGCCACCGGGATACAGATCGTCGGGCTTGAAGTTCGAGGTGGTGACAAAGCCCACGCCGTTCTCGAACAGCGACACCAGCAGCCGATGAAGAATCATCGCGTCGGTGATGTCCGCCACATGGAACTCGTCGAAGCAGATCAGCTTGTAGCGCTTCGATATGCGCAGCCCCAGCTCGTCGAGCGGGTTCACCGTGCCCTGCAACTCGCGCAGCTCGCGGTGCACTTCCCGCATGAACTCGTGAAAGTGCAGGCGCGTCTTGCGCCGCAGCGGCACCGCATTGAAGAACAGGTCCATCAGGAAGCTCTTGCCCCGACCGACGCCACCGTACATGTAGACGCCGCGCGGGAGCTCCGGCCGGTTGATGAACTTCTTCAGCGCATTCGAGCGCTGGGCCTTGTAGGCGGCCCATTCGTTGGCGCAGCGATCCAGCGCCTCCACGGCGCGCAGCTGCGCGGGATCGCTCCTGAACCCGCGCGTAGCGAGTTCCGCCTCGTAAGCCTGTTTGACGCTTGTCAAAAGATCGGTGAGATCAGAAGTTCAGCGTGCGCTTGTCCACGGCGAGTGCCGCTTCCTTCGTGGCTTCCGACAGCGACGGGTGCGCATGGCAGATGCGCGCGATGTCTTCCGCGCTGGCCTTGAACTCCATCGCCACCACGGCTTCGGAGATCAGTTCGCTCGCTTGCGGACCCACGATGTGCACGCCCAGGATCTCGTCGGTCGCTGCGTCGGCCAGGAACTTGACCATGCCGGTCGTGTCGCCCAGCGCGCGCGCGCGACCGTTCGCGAGGAACGGGAAGGTGCCGGCCTTGTACGCACGGCCCGCGGCCTTGAGCTGCTGCTCGGTCTGGCCGACCCATGCGATCTCGGGGCTGGTGTAGATCACCCACGGGACCGTGTTGAAGTTCACGTGGCCATGCTGGCCCGCGATGCGCTCCGCCACGGCAACGCCCTCTTCCTCGGCCTTGTGCGCCAACATCGGGCCGCGCACCACGTCGCCGATGGCCCAGACGTTGGGCAGGTTGGTCTTGCAGTCGTCATCGACGTTGATGGCGCCGCGCTCGTCGAGCTTCAGGCCCACGGCTTCGGCATTCAGGCCGATGGTGTTGGGCACGCGGCCGATCGACACGATCAGCTTGTCGACTTCCAGCGTCTGGGCTTCGCCCTTGGCGTTGGTCCAGGCAACGCTCACGCCCTTCTTCGACGACTTGATCTCGCCGACCTTCACGCCGAGCTCGATCTTGAGCTTCTGCTTGTCGAAGGCTTTCTTGGCTTCCTTGGCGATCTGCTCGTCCACAGCGCCCAGGAACGTCGGCAGTGCTTCGAGCACCGTGACTTCCGCGCCGAGGCGGCGCCACACCGAACCCATCTCGAGGCCGATGACACCCGAACCGATCAGGCCCAGCTTCTTCGGCACAGCGCCGATGCGCAGCGCGCCGTCGTTCGAGAGGATGTTCTCCTCGTCGAACGGCGTGCCCGGCAGCGCGCGGGCATTGGAGCCCGTGGCCACGATGATGTGCTTGCCGCTGATCGACTCTTCGGCGGCGCCCGCCACCTTGATCTCGTAGCCGGCTGCATCGGTCTTCACGAACGAGCCGCGGCCATGGAAGAAGCTGATCTTGTTCTTCTTGAACAGATACAGGATGCCGTCGTTGTTCTGCTTCACGACCTGGTCCTTGCGGGCCAGCATCTTGTCGATGTCGAGGCCCAGGCCTTCGACCTTGATGCCGTGGTCCGCGAAGTGGTGGCCGGCCTGCTCGAAGTGCTCCGACGATTGCAGCAGCGCCTTCGAGGGGATGCAGCCGACGTTGGTGCAGGTGCCGCCCGGTGCGGGGCCGCCCTTGCCGTTCTTCCACTCGTCGATGCAGGCCACGTTGAAGCCGAGCTGCGCGGCGCGGATCGCCGCGATGTAGCCGCCGGGGCCGCCGCCGATGACGACGACGTCGAATTGCTTGTTTGCCATCTGGTTCTTTCTCCCGGATCAGATGTCGAACAGCAGGCGCGACGGGTCTTCCAGCGCTTCCTTCATGGCGACCAGGCCCAGCACGGCTTCACGGCCGTCGATGATGCGGTGGTCGTAGCTCATGGCGAGGTAGTTCATCGGGCGAACGACGATCTGGCCGTTCTCGACCACGGCGCGGTCCTTGGTGGCGTGCACGCCGAGGATGGCCGACTGGGGCGGGTTGATGATCGGGGTCGAGAGCATCGAGCCGAAGGTGCCGCCATTCGAGATGGAGAACGTGCCGCCGGTCATGTCTTCGATGCCCAGCTTGCCGTCTTGTGCCTTCTTGCCGAACTCGGCGATCTTCTTCTCGATGTCGGCAAAGCTCATCTGGTCGGCATTGCGCAGGATCGGCACCACCAGGCCGCGCGGCGAACCGACGGCGATACCGATGTCGAAGTAGCCGTGGTACAGGATGTCGTTGCCGTCGACCGAGGCGTTGATCACCGGGTACTTCTTCAGTGCATGCACCGCGGCTTTCACGAAGAAGCTCATGAAGCCGAGCTTCACGCCGTGTTCCTTGGTGAAGCTGTCCTGGAAGCGCTTGCGCAGCTCCATGACGGGCGCCATGTTCACTTCATTGAAGGTCGTCAGGATGGCGTTGGTCGATTGCGACTGCAGCAAGCGCTCGGCGATACGGGCGCGCAGGCGGCTCATCGGCACGCGCTGCTCGGGGCGCTCGCCCAGGTCGGGCGCGCTGGTGGGCGCGGCGACTTGCGGCAGTGCGGGCTTGGTGGCCGGTGCGGGAATGGTGGCCGCGGGCTTGGCGCCCGAAGCGACCGCGCCGAGCACGTCGCCCTTGGTGACACGGCCGTCCTTGCCGGTGCCGGCCACGTCGCTGGTCTTCAGGTTGTTGTCGGCCAGCAGCTTGGCGGCGGCGGGCATGGCCACGTCGGCCTTCGAACCGCCGGTGGCGGCGGCAGCAGCTGCCGGTGCAGGCGCGGCGGCAGCCGGAGCTGCGGCAGGCGCAGCCGCCGGTGCGGCGGCCGAAGCCTTGCCATCGGTGTCGATCTTGGCGATCAGCTGATCGGCCACCACGGTGGCGCCGTCGGGCTGCACGATTTCGGCCAGCACGCCAGCCGAGGGCGCGGGCACTTCCAGCACGACCTTGTCGGTCTCGATTTCGATCAGGATTTCATCGACGGCGACGGCTTCGCCGGCCTTCTTCTTCCAGGTGAGCATGGTGGCTTCGGCCACGGATTCGGAAAGCTGGGGGACTTTGACTTCTACGATAGACATTTGGAGTGAGCTCCGATTTTTTCTTCAGGGTGTTCGTGTGAAAAAAGGCTTTTGATTACTTGGTCAGCACGAAGCCCTTGAGCTTGCCGAACGCGCCATCGACGAGCGCCTTCTGCTGTTCCTGGTGCAGGTGCGAGTAGCCCACCGCCGGCGATGCCGAGGCAGCACGGCCGGAGTAGCCGAGCTTCTGGCCGTCCTGCATGTTTTCGTGGATGTAGTGCTGCACGAAGAACCAGGCGCCCTGGTTCTGCGGCTCGTCCTGGCACCACACCACGTCGACGAGGTTCGGGTACTTCTTGATCTCGGCAGCGAAAGCCTTGTGCGGGAAGGGGTAGAGCTGCTCGACGCGGATGATCGCCACGTCCTCGGTGCCCTGCTCTTCGCGCTTCTTGGCCAGGTCGTAGTAGACCTTGCCGGAGCAGGCGATCAGGCGCTTGACCTTCTCGGCCTTCAGGCCCTTGCTGTCGGGAATGACGGTCTGGAAGCTGCCCTTGGTGAACTCGGACAGCGGCGAGGTCGCGTCCTTGTTGCGCAGCAGCGACTTGGGCGTCAGGATGATCAGCGGCTTGCGCAGGTTGCGCACCATCTGGCGGCGCAGCACGTGGAAGATCTGGCTGGCCGTGGTCGGCTGCACCACCTGCATGTTGGTGTCGGCGCTCAGCTGCATGAAGCGCTCCAGGCGAGCCGAGCTGTGCTCGGGGCCCTGGCCTTCATAGCCGTGCGGCAGCATCATCGTGAGGCCATTGACGCGGCCCCACTTCACTTCGCCGGAAGCGATGAACTGGTCGATCACCACCTGCGCGCCGTTCACGAAGTCGCCGAACTGGGCTTCCCAGATCACGAGCGTGTTCGGGTCGTTCGAGGCGTAGCCGTATTCGAATGCGAGCACGGCCTCCTCCGACAGGATCGAGTCGATCACGACGAACGGCGCCTGGTTGTCGGCCACGTTCTGCAGCGGCGTATAGGTGCCGGTGTCGAACTTCTCGCGGTTCTGATCGTGCAGCACGGCGTGGCGGTGCGTGAACGTGCCGCGGCCCGAGTCTTCACCCGACAGGCGGATCGGGTAGCCGCTGGCCACCAGCGATGCGAAGGCCATGTGCTCGCCCATGCCCCAGTCGACGTTCACGTCGCCGCGGCCCATGGCGGCGCGGTCGTCCAGCACCTTCTTCACGAGCGGGTGCACAGTGAAGCCCTCGGGCACGAAGGTGATCTTTTCGGCCAGGCGCTTCCACTCGCTCGAGGGAATGGCGGTGTCGCCGGCGTCGGTCCACTTCTTGTTGAGGTACGGGCTCCAGTCGACGGCGTACTTGCTCTTGAAGTTGGTCAGCACGGGGTCGACGGTGTTCTTGCCTTCGTCGAAGGCAGCGCGCTGAGCCTTGACCATGTCGTCGCCGAGCGTGTCGCCCAGGCCTTGCGCGGCCAGCTTGTCGGCGTACAGCTTGCGCGTGCCGGGGTGGACTGCGATCTTCTTGTACATGAGCGGCTGGGTGAGCGAGGGGGTGTCCTGCTCGTTGTGGCCCAGCTTGCGGAAGCAGATGATGTCCACGACCACGTCCTTCTGGAATTCCATGCGGAAGTCCAGCGCGATCTGGGTGGCGAGCACCACGGCTTCGGGGTCGTCGCCGTTCACGTGCAGCACCGGCGCCTCGATCATCTTGACGATGTCCGAGCAGTACAGCGTCGAGCGGCTGTCGCGCGGGTCGCTGGTGGTGAAGCCGATCTGGTTGTTGATGACGATGTGCACCGTGCCGCCGGTGGAGTAGCCACGGGTCTCGGCCAGCGCCAGCGTTTCCATCACGACGCCCTGGCCTGCGAAGGCGGCGTCGCCGTGCACGATCACGGGCAGCACCTGCTTGCCCAGCGGGTCGCCGCGGCGGTCCATGCGGGCGCGCACCGAGCCTTCGACCACGGGGTTCACGATCTCGAGGTGCGAGGGATTGAACGCGAGGCTCAGGTGCACCGGGCCGCCGGGGGTGGTCACGTCCGAGCTGAAGCCCTGGTGGTACTTGACGTCGCCGCTGGGCAGGTCTTCGGGGGCGGTGTGGTCGAACTCGGCGAACAGGTCGGCCGGCATCTTGCCGAGCGAGTTGACCAGCACGTTCAGGCGGCCGCGGTGGGCCATGCCGATCACGATTTCCTGCACGCCCTTGGCGCCGGCCTGATTGATCAGTTCGTCCATCGCGACGATGAAGCTCTCGCCGCCTTCGAGCGAGAAGCGCTTTTGGCCGACGTACTTGGTATGCAGGAAGCGCTCGAGGCCTTCGGCGGCCGTGAGGCGGTTCAGCACGTGCTTCTTCTGCTCGGCGCTCAGCTTGGGGTTGGTGCGGGCGCTCTCGAGCCGCTGCTGCCACCAGCGCTTGTGGTTCTGGTCGGTGGTGTACATGTACTCGGCGCCCATCGTGCCGCAGTACGTTTCGCGCAAGGCGTTGAGCAGGTCGCGCAGCGACATGGTCTCCTTGCCGAAGAAGGTGTTGCTGGTGTTGAACACCGTCTCGAGGTCTGCGTCGGTGAAGCCGTAGAACGAGGGTTCGAGTTCCGGGATCGAGGGACGCTCGGCGCGCTTGAGCGGATCGAGGTCGGCCCAGCGGGCGCCGACGTTGCGGTAGGCGGCGATCAGCTGCTGGACCGAGGTGCGCTTGCGGCCGAGCTCGGAGTCGGCGCCGCTGGCCTGCACGACCTTGGTCGTGCCCTGCTTCGCGCGTTCGGCGAAAGCATTGATGACCGGCAGGTGCGGAACGTCGCGGGTGTTGGTGCCATCGGCGGCGGGAACGTTCTGCAACGCGTCGAAATACGAACGCCAGTTGTCGGGCACGCTGCCGGGGTTGGCGAGGTAGTTCTCGTACATCTCTTCGACATAGGGCGCATTGCCACCGAAGAGGTAGGTGTTGCCTTGATAGGCTGTGTACGCCGTGGGCGTAGAAGAATCGCTCATGATCCGCTGACCTTCGCTTCCCTGAAGGAAGCACTAGCTGGTTAAGAAACCTTCCGCGACACGGCTGAACCGATTGGCGGATGCGACTGTGGCTGGGGAAGGGCCTGAGTACCTTGGCATTGTGCCACGTCAACCATATGACGGCCCAAAGGAGCTTCGCAACCCCTCCACTGCTCATTCAGGCGGAAGAGAGTAACTGTTTGATTTGCTGCAGCGTGGCGGGGTCGTCGATGGTGGTCAGGTCGCCCGGGTCGCGCTGCTCGCACACGGCCTGGATGGCACGGCGCAGCAGCTTGCCGCTGCGCGTCTTGGGCAGGCCGCTCACGAAACGCACGCGCGCTGGCCGCGCCAGCGCCCCGAGCTGGTCGGCCACCATCTTCATGATCTCGCCTTCGAGCTTGAGTGCCGCATCGGCGCCGCCCACGGCCTTGCCGTCCTTGGGAACGACGAAGGCCATCGCGACCTGGCCCTTGAGCGCGTCGGCCACGCCCACCACGGCGACCTCGGCCACGTTGGCGTGCCCCGAGATGCTCTCCTCGATCTCGCGCGTGCCGAGGCGGTGGCCCGCCACGTTGATCACGTCGTCGGTGCGACCGAGGATGTAGAAATAGCCGTCTTCGTCGCGAATGCCCCAGTCGAAGGTCGAGTAGACCATCTTGCCGGGCACGCTCTTCCAGTAGGTGTTGACGAAGCGCGCATCGTCCTTCCACACGGTCTGCATGAAGCCGGGCGGCGTCGGGCCTTCGACCACCACCACGCCCTTCTCGTTCGGGGCGGTCAGTTCTTCGCCGGTCGATTCATGCAGGATCTTGATGCGGTAGCCGTACATCGGCACGCCCGGGCTGCCGAACTTGCTGGGCTTGGCCTCCACGCCGTTGGCGATGGTGATCATCGGCCAGCCCGATTCGGTCTGCCAGTAGTTGTCGATGATCGGCACGCCCAGGCCTTCGCTGATCCAGCGTGCGGTGGGCTCGTCGAGCGGCTCGCCCGCCAAAAACAGCGCGCGCAGGCTCGACAGGTCGTACTTCTTCAACAGCGCCGGGTCCTGCTTCTTGAGCACGCGCACCGCGGTGGGGGCGCTGAACATCACCGTCACCTTGTACTTTTCGACGAGTCGCCACCAGATACCGCCGTCGGGCTGCCGGTCGATGCCTTGCGTGGGCAGGCCCTCGTACATGATCGTCGCCATGCCCGCGATGAGCGGGCCGTAGACGATGTAGCTGTGGCCCACCACCCAGCCGATGTCGCTGGTCGAGAAGTAGGTTTCGCCGGGTCGGCCGTCGAAGATGTGCTTCATGCTGGCGGCCAGCGCGACCGCGTAGCCGCCCACGTCGCGCTGCACGCCCTTGGGCTTGCCGGTCGTGCCGCTGGTGTAGATGGTGTAGCTGATGTCGGTGGAGGCGAGCCATGTGCAGGGCACCTTGGCGTCGAGGTGCTTGCGCCTGAGTTCGGCGGCCAGATGGTCACGGCCCGCAGTCAGGTCCATGGATGCGAGGCCGCGGTCCGTGAGCAGCACCGCCGAGGGCTTGTGTTTCGACAGGCGGATCGCCTCGTCGAGCAAGGGCTTGTACGCAATGACCTTGCCGCCACGCGAGCCCGCATCGGCGCTCACGATCACTTTGGGCTCGGCGTCCTCGATGCGCGTGGCCAGCGAGCCGCTGGCGAATCCGCCGAACACCACGCAATGGATGGCGCCGATGCGCGCGCAGGCCAGCATCGCGAAGGCGGCTTCGGGAATCATAGGCATGTAGATGAGCACGCGATCGCCCTTGCCCACGCCGAGTTCGATCAGGCTGGCGGCGGTGCGCTGCACCTCGGCATGCAACTCGTTGAAGCTGCAGCTCTTCTCGACGCCGGCTTCGGTGGAGACGAAGACCAGCGCGGGCTGATCGCCCCGCGCGGCCAGATGCCGGTCGACCGCGTTGTGGCACAGGTTGGTCGTGCCGCCGACGAACCAGCGCGCAAAAGGCGGCTGGCTGGCATCCAGGATCTGTTGCGCGGGGTTTTGCCAGTCGATCAGCTTCGCCTGCTCGGCCCAGAAGGCCTCGGGCGCATCGACGGATTGGCGATAGAACTCTTCGTAGCGGCTCATCTGGGTATGTCTCCTGTTATTCATTCGGGTCTGGCGGCACCACCAAAACTGAATTCATAATTATGGAGACCGATCTTGCAGCAAGCTGACGGCCGGAACAATCCGGCCGAGCCCTGCCTCCCGCCGCAGATGCGGTTACCGGACGAGCGAAAGCAATTCAGGAAACGCGGGGTGTTCCGCCGTGCGCAGCCACTCGAAACCGACCATCTCGGTCGTCACGAGTTCGGCACCGGCACCCGCCAGCCGGTCGAAGGCCGCGTCGCGGTTGCGCTCGGTGCGCGAACCGCAGGCATCGGTCACGACCCAGACTTCAAACTCGTCTTCCAGCAGGTCGAGCGCGGTCTGCAGCAGGCAGACATGGGCTTCGCAGCCGGCGATCACGATGCTGTTGCGCTCCTCGGCCGCGGCGGCGGGCTTTTGCAGATGCTTGGGCAGGCTGCGCGCATTGCCCTGCGGCGCCTTGGCCGGCACGCGCAGCCACTCGCCGAGGCCTTCCTCCACGCCGCTGAAATGCATCTTCGACAGGGTGCGCTGGCACAGCGCGCGGACGTCGGGCAGGTTTTCGCCAAGGCTGGAGGGGTTGTGCTCGGTGCCGAACACCGGCACCTGGAACAGGTGCGCCATCTTGCCGAGGCGCACTGCGTTCTGCGCGACGGCCTCGCCCTCGAAGATCGCCGGCATCAGCCGCGCCTGGTAGTCGACCAGAACGAGTTGGGAGAGCGAGGCGTCGAGCAGCATGAGCGGTGTCTTTCAGGTATCGGTTGAGTTGGGCTGAACCGTACCACCGAAAGGACCGCGTCGGGCTCTCTCGACGTGCGCCCGCCGGCACGGGCCGTCTGCCCGCATCGAGGCACGCCTAAACTGCGGCGCATGAAGCTGTTCTCCAAACGGGCGTGCCTCGCGGTGCTGGGCCTCGGCGCCGCGCTGCTCGCCGTGGCCTGCGGCGGCGTGCGCAAGGCCGTGGTGCCGATGGCGACTTCGCTCGAAAAGAGCAGCTGCGCACGCGGCGAGGTCGACACGCTGCTGGTCATGCTTCCCGGCGCCTACTCGGCGCCCGACGAGTTCGCGCGCGAGGGCTTCGTCCATGCCGTTCAGGAGAATCGCGTCGCGGCAGACGTGATGCTGGTCGACGCACATCTGGGCTACTACAACGACAAGACCATCCTCGATCGCCTGAGCGCCGACGTGGTCGCGCCGGCGCGCAGCCAGGGCTACCGCCACATCTGGTTCGTCGGCATTTCCCTCGGCGGTTTCGGCGGAATGCTCTATGCGCAGACACACCCCGGCGAACTCGCCGGGGTGGTGACGCTCGCGCCCTATCTCGGCGAGCGCGCGCTCGGCACGGACATCGCCAACGCGGGCGGCCTCGCCAGGTGGAACGGGCCGCTGGTCGACCCGGCCGCGAGCCCTCCGCGAACGCCCAACGAGACGCAGCTCTGGCAATGGCTGCGCGGTTACGCGGGCTTCACGAACACGGCAGGCGCGCGGCCGCCGCTCTATCTGGGCTACGGCGTGGACGACCGCTTTGCCTTCAGCAACCGGCTACTGGCGAACGTACTGCCGCCCGAGCGCGTTTTCACGACAGAAGGCGGCCACGACTGGCCTGAGTGGAACCGCCTCTGGCGCCGGATGCTGCCGACCTTGCCGCTGCCGGGCTGCCCTGGCTGAAAATTCGCGCCGAACTCAGTTCGGCCGCAGGCGCAGCAGCTTGCCGTCGGCTTCGTCGGTGAGCACGTAGAGCAATCCATCCGGCCCCTGCTTCACGTCGCGTATGCGGGCGCGGCCCTCGGCCAGCAGCTTGTGCTCGGCGACCACCTTTGCGCCTTTCAGCTCGATGCGGTCGAGATAGCCAAACTTGAGCGAGCCCACGAACAGGTTGCCCTTCCAGCCCGCGCCGTAGCGGTCGCTGGTCAGGAACGCCATGCCGGACGGCGCGATCGACGGCACCCAGTAGTGCAGCGGCTGCTCCATGCCCTCCTTGGCCGTGATGCCGTCGCCGATCTTTCCGCCGCCGTAGTTCTCGCCGTAGGTGATGACAGGCCAGCCGTAGTTGCGGCCGGCCTGCGGAATGTTGATTTCGTCGCCGCCCTGCGGCCCGTGCTCGGTCATCCAGAGGCGGCCGTCGGGCGCAAGCGTGGCGCCCTGTCCGTTGCGATGGCCGTAGCTCCAGATCTCGGGCAGCACGCCCGCCTTGCCGACGAAGGGGTTGTCCTTGGGCGCCGTGCCGTCCTTGCCGATGCGCACGATCTTGCCCAGGTGGTTGTCGAGCTTCTGCGCGTCTTCCTTGCGACTGAAGCGGTCGCCCAGCGTGAGGAACAGCGCGCCATCGCGCGCCACTACGATACGGCAGCCGAAGTGGTTGCGGCTCGCGACCTTGGGCTGCTGGCTGAAGATGATCTTCAGCCCCTCGAGCTTGGTGCCGTCGGCCGACAGATTGGCGCGGGCCAGCGCGGTGCTGTTGGCCGAACCGCCGGCATCGGGTTCGGAGAAGCAGAAGTACAGCGTGCGGTTTTTCTCGAAGTCGGAATCGGCCAGCACGTCGAGCAAGCCGCCCTGCCCGCCCGCCGCGATGAGAGGCAAGCCCGCGATGGGCGCCGAGATCTTCCCGTCGGCACCGACCAGCCGGAGGCGGCCGGGCCGCTCCGTCACCACGAAACGGCCACCCGGGAGGAAGGCGACGCCCCACGGGTTTTCAAGACCGGTAACTAACGTTTCAGGCCTCATCTGCGCCGCGGCGGTGGCGCAGAAACCGATTACCGTGACAAATGTCCAGAGACGAAGAGAAGCCAAAAGTGATAAGCGCGGCAAATTCATGGCTTTTCCGTGAAGTTGGGGCGATCTTGACGGGAAATAACGACTGAATCCAGCAAGAGCATCGATCAACCCGAGGTCCGAGGGCCCTTTCGAGGTCAACCGCTTATGGGCCATAAACGTTCGCCGTTACATTTTTTCCTGGACCGGATTAAAATTTCCCATGTAAATCAATGACTTACAAATGGATTCGCTAATTCTGTTTAAATTGACATAACCGCGCGTCATCAATATCCTACGCGCCATGCGTTTTTTCGTCCTTCCCGCGTCCCTTCTATTTGCCGTCGCCGTTCATGCGGCCCCCCAACAAGACAAGACCGATGACGAGTTGGCACGAATGCTCGCCGACAAGGGCATCATCGGACAGCTCAAGCAGGTTCGCCAGACCGTCACCGAACGCACTTCGGATCTCGTGGTGACCGCCATCGGCTTCCTCGGCGTTCCATACCGTCGCGGCGGCAACACCGCCGAATCGGGCTTCGATTGCAGCGGCTTCGTTCGCGCCATGTACAACCAGACCGTGGGCCACATGCTCCCGCGCCGCGCCGAAGAGCAAGCTGCCGCCACCGAGAAGATCGATCGCAGCCAGCTCAAGCCCGGCGATCTCGTGTTCTTCAACACCATGCGCCGCGCCTTCAGCCATGTCGGCATCTACGTCGGCGAAGGCAAGTTCATCCACTCGCCCCGCTCCGGCGCCCAGGTTCGCGTGGAAGACATGAACGGAAGCTATTGGCAACACCGCTTCGACGGCGCCCGCCGCGTACCCGGCGCACCGACGGAAGAAGTCAAGGCCGCGGCTCTCGCCAACACCGGCAACTGAGCCCTCCGCAAGTCAGGACGAAAAAAATCCCGCTTCGGCGGGATTTTTTCATGGGCGCTCGATCGCCCCCTGGGTCATGCGGCCTTCTTCGCGGGCGGCAGGTCCGTGCAGGTGCCATGCGCCACTTCCGCCGCCATGCCGATGCTTTCGCCCAGCGTCGGGTGCGGATGGATGGTCTTGCCGATGTCGATCTCGTCCGCGCCCATCTCGATCGCCAGAGCGATCTCGCCGATCATGTCACCGGCATGCGTGCCGACGATGCCCCCGCCGAGGATGCGGTGCGTTTCGGCATCGAACAGCAGCTTGGTGAAACCCTCGTCGCGGCCGTTGGCAATGGCGCGGCCCGAGGCCGTCCACGGGAAGTGCCCCTTCTTGACCTTGATGCCCTCGGCCTTTGCCTGGTCCTCGGTGAGGCCGACCCACGCCACTTCGGGGTCGGTGTAGGCGACGCTGGGGATCACGCGGGCATTGAAGGCGGCGCTGGACAACTCCTTGTCCCCCTTCTGCTCGCCGGCGATGACTTCAGCCGCCACGTGCGCCTCGTGCACCGCCTTGTGCGCCAGCATGGGCTGGCCCACGATATCGCCGATGGCGAAGATGTGGGGCACGTTGGTGCGCATCTGGATGTCGACCGGAATGAAGCCCCGGTCGCTCACCGTGACGCCTGCCTTCTCGGCGCCGATCTTCTTGCCGTTCGGGCTGCGGCCCACGGCCTGCAGCACGAGGTCGTAGACCTGCGGTTCCTTCGGCGCGTTCTCGCCCTCGAAGGTGATCTTGATGCCCTCCTTCGTGGCTTCGGCGCCGACCGTCTTGGTCTTGAGCATGATGTTGTCGAAGCGCGGGGTGTTCATCTTCTGCCAGACCTTCACGAGGTCGCGGTCGGCGCCCTGCATCAGGCCGTCGAGCATCTCGACCACGTCCAGGCGCGCGCCGAGCGTGGAATACACCGTGCCCATTTCGAGGCCGATGATGCCGCCGCCCAGGATCAGCATGCGCTTGGGGTCGGTGCCCATCTCGAGCGCGCCGGTCGAGTCGACCACGCGCGGGTCCTTCGGCATGAACGGCAGGCTCACCGACTGCGAACCGGCCGCGATGATCGCGTTGCGGAACTTGACCGTCTGCTTCTTGCCGGTGGTGTCCCAGCTCGTGCCGGAGGTTTCTTCCACCTCGAGGTGGTACGGATCGATGAAGTTGCCGACGCCGCGCAGCACCGTCACCTTGCGCATCTTGGCCATGGCCGTGAGGCCGCCGGTGAGCTTGCCCACCACCTTGTTCTTGTGGCCGAGCAGCTTGGCGCGGTCGACCGTGGGCGCGGCGAAGCTCACGCCGAGGTCGGCGAAATGCTTGACCTCGTCCATCACGGAAGCCACGTGCAGCAGCGCCTTCGACGGAATGCAGCCGACGTTCAGGCACACGCCGCCGAGGGTGGCGTAGCGCTCGATCAGCACGACCTTCAGGCCCAGGTCAGCGGCACGGAAGGCGGCCGAGTACCCGCCGGGGCCGGCGCCGAGCACGATCACGTCGCATTCGACATCGACCTTGCCGCCATAGCTCGACACCGCCACGGCCGCCGATGCAGGGGCCGGTGCGGGCGCTGCCTTGGATGCGGGGGGCGCAGTTGCGGGCGCCGGTGCGGCCGCTGCGGGCGCTGCCGCCGCGGCACCGTCCACCTCCAGCGTCAGCACCACCGAGCCTTCCTTGACCTTGTCGCCCACCTTCACGGCCAGCGACTTCACCACGCCGGCAGCGGACGACGGAATCTCCATCGAGGCCTTGTCCGATTCGACCGTGATCAGCGACTGCTCGGCCTTGACCGTGTCTCCTACATTGACCAGCACCTCGATCACTGCCACTTCGTCGAAGTCGCCGATGTCGGGCACCTTGATTTGTTGTTCGCTCATTTGGACACTTTCAGTTTGAGTGTGAGAACGTCGACCGGTGGGGCCGAATTGCGATCGAATTCGCAGGCGGCGGCGATGCCTGCCTCCGCCACGTCGCGCGAGTTGCGCGACTTGATGTCATAGGCCGCGTGCATGGCGCCGAGCGCAAAGCTGCGTCCCGAGCCGATGGCCCAGAACTCCTTGAACTCGAACACCTCGCGGTAGCTATAGATGCCGTAGATGCCGCTCTGGTTGGCCAGCAGCATCGTGAACTGGCTCGACTCGTAGGGCTCGTGCTCGTCTTCCTTGGTCTGCATGAAGAACGAGTCCTTCAGCACCGGATGCAGCATCGTGAAGGTGCGGAAGATCTCGTGCTTGCTGCCGAACAGCAACTGCTCGCGCGGCTGCGCGGCCAGCGCGTGCTGCAGCACCAGGAAGTGCGCGGCGGCACCAGCCACCGCGAACAGGCTCTGCCCCGCCGCATCCTCGACGGTGAAGATCTTCTGGTTCGCCTCGGCGCGGTGCGAAAGCCGCGTGTCGCCGAAGGTCACCAGAGAATCGGCTGCCATCGTGACCTGGCCGCCTTTGCGGACGGCCACTACGGTGGTCATAGCGCCTCCCGCCGGGCCGCCCCAAGGGAGGCGCCCCCCTCTGGGGGGAGCACCGCAGGTGCTCGGGGGGTCATAGAAGAATACGGCGATAGTCCGCGAGCACCTGGCCCAGGTAGGCGTTGAAACGCGCAGCCAGGGCGCCGTCGATCACGCGGTGGTCGTACGACAGCGACATCGGCAGCGTCAGGCGCGGCACGAACTGCTTGCCGTCCCACACCGGCTTCATCTGGCCCTTCGAGAGGCCGAGGATGGCCACTTCGGGAGCGTTGATGATCGGCGTGAAGTGCGTGCCGCCGATGCCGCCCAGCGAGCTGATCGAGAAGCAGCCGCCCTGCATGTCGGCCGAGCCGAGCTTGCCGTCGCGCGCCTTCTTGGCGAGCTCGCCCATCTCGGCGCTGATCTGCAGGATGCCCTTCTTGTCGGCATCCTTGAGCACCGGCACCACGAGGCCGTTGGGCGTGTCCGCCGCGAAGCCGATGTTGTAGTACTGCTTGTAGACGAGCTGGTCGCCGTCCAGGCTGGTGTTGAACTCGGGGAACTTCTTCAGCGCCGCGACCACCGCCTTAATGACGAAGGCCAGCATCGTGACCTTCACGCCCGATTTCTCGTTCTCCTTGTTGGTGGAGACGCGGAAGGCCTCGAGCTCGGTGATGTCGGCTTCGTCGTTGTTGGTGACGTGCGGGATCATCACCCAGTTGCGGTGCAGGTTCGCGCCGCTGAGCTTCTTGATGCGCGACAGGTCCTTGCGCTCGACCGTGCCGAACTTCGTGAAGTCGACCTTGGGCCATGGGATCAGGCCCAGCGCGGCGCCGTCGCCACCACCGGCCGGAGCCTTGGCCGCCGAGGCCTTGGTGCTGGCCTGGCCGCTCATCACGGCCTTGGTGAAGTTCTGGATGTCTTCCTGCGTGATGCGGCCCTTGGGACCGGAGCCCTTGACCTCTTCGAGCGGCACGCCGAGTTCGCGCGCAAACTTGCGCACCGAGGGCGAGGCGTGCGGAAGGCTGGCGCTGGGGGCGACCGTCGGCTGATGAGCCGGAGCAGCGGCGGCAGCAGGCGCCGATGCAGCAGCCGGTGCAGGTGCATTGGCGGTTGCGGTTGCCGGTGCGGCAGCCGCTGCCTGGGTCGGCGCCGGAGCAGCGGCCCCTGCAGCGCCTTCGAGCACCGCGATCAGGTCACCGATGTTGACCGTGTCGCCCACCTTGACCTTGAGTTCCTTGAGCACGCCCGCAGCCGACGACGGAATTTCCATCGAGGCCTTGTCCGACTCCACCGTGATGAGCGACTGCTCGGCCTTGACCACGTCGCCCACCTTCACGAGTACTTCGATGACGGCGACGTCCTTGAAGTCGCCGATGTCGGGCACCTTGACCTCCACCGGGCCCGAGGCCGCCGGGGCTGCCGCGGGAGCAGCCGGCGCGGGGGCCGCTGCGGCCGGCGCAGGAGCCGGCGCTGCTGCCGGAGCAGCCGCGGGCGCCGGTGCTGCTGCAGCACCCGCTCCCTCGGCCTCGAGCACGAGCACCACCGAGCCTTCTTTGACCTTGCTGCCGACCTCGACCTTCAGCTCCTTGACCACGCCAGCGGTCGACGACGGAATTTCCATCGATGCCTTGTCCGACTCCACCGTGATGAGCGACTGCTCGGCCTTGACCGTATCGCCCACCTTCACGAGCACCTCGATCACCGCGACTTCATCGAAATCGCCGATGTCCGGCACCTTGACTTCCACTGCTGCCATATCGTTTGTCTCCCGCCCTGAGGCGCCGTTTCGTTCGTTGATTGTTGAGGGTCAGGCGTAGAGCGGGTTGACCTTGTCGACATTGATGCCGTACTTCTTGATCGCTTCCACCACCTTGGCCACCGGCACGGTGCCATCTTCGCTCAGCGCCTTGAGCGCAGCCACCACGATGTAGTGGCGGTTGATCTCGAAGTGCTCGCGCAGCTTGTTTCGGAAGTCGCTGCGGCCGAAGCCGTCGGTGCCCAGCACCTTGTAGTTGCGGCCCTTCGGGATGAAGGGGCGGATCTGCTCGGCGTAGGCCTTCATGTAGTCGGTCGAGGCGACCACCGGGCCGGTGGTGGGCGCAAGCTGCTCGGCCACGAAGGGCACGCGCGGCGTCTGGTCCGGGTGCAGCAGGTTCCAGCGGTCGGCGTCCTGGCCGTCACGCGTGAGCTCATTGAAGCTCGGGCAGCTCCACACGGAAGCCGACACGCCCCAGTCCTTTTCGAGCAGCTCTTGCGCGGCAAAGCTTTCGCGCAGGATGGTGCCGCTGCCCAGCAGTTGCACGGTCGGTGCCTTGGCCTTGAGCGCAGGGCCCTGCTTCGACAGGTACATGCCCTTGATGATCTGCTCTTCGGTACCGGGCTGGAGGCCGGGCATCGCGTAGTTCTCGTTGAGCAGCGTCAGGTAGTAGTAGACGTTGTCCTGCTTCTCGACCATGCGCTTGAGGCCATGGTGCAGGATCACGCCGACTTCGTGCGCGAAGGTCGGGTCGTAGCTCACGCAGTTCGGGATGGTGTTGGCCAGGATGTGGCTGTGGCCGTCTTCGTGCTGCAGGCCTTCGCCGTTCAGCGTGGTGCGTCCCGAGGTGCCGCCCAGCAGGAAGCCGCGGGCCTGCATGTCGCCGGCCGCCCAGGCGAGGTCGCCGATGCGCTGGAAGCCGAACATCGAGTAGTACACATAGAACGGCACCATGATGCGGTTGTTCGTGCTGTACGACGTGGCCGCCGCGATCCAGCTCGACATGCCGCCGGCTTCGTTGATGCCTTCCTGCAGGATCTGGCCGGCCTTGTCTTCCTTGTAGTACATGACCTGGTCTTTATCGACCGGGGTGTACTGTTGACCGTGCGGGTTGTAGATGCCGATCTGGCGGAACAAGCCTTCCATGCCGAAGGTGCGTGCCTCGTCCACCAGGATGGGCACGACGCGCGGGCCCAGCGCCTTGTCGCGCAGCAGCTGCGTGAGGAAGCGCACGTAGGCCTGCGTGGTCGAGATCTCGCGGCCTTCGGCCGTGGGCTCGATTACCGACTTGAAGGTGTCGAGCGAGGGCACCGTGAAGCTTTCGTCGGCCTTGGCGCGGCGATGCGGCAGGTAGCCGCCGAGCGCCTTGCGGCGCTCGTGCAGGTAGCGCATTTCCGGCGTGTCGTCGGCCGGCTTGTAGAACGGCAGCTCGGCGATCTGGCTGTCAGGAATCGGAATGTTGAAGCGGTCGCGGAAGGCCTTGATGTCCTCGTCGCCGAGCTTCTTGGTCTGGTGGACCGTGTTCTTGCCTTCGCCGATCTTGCCCATGCCGAAGCCCTTGACGGTCTTGACGAGCAGCACCGTGGGCTGGCCCTTGTGGTTCTGGGCGGCGTGGAAGGCGGCGTACACCTTCTGCGAGTCGTGGCCGCCGCGCTGCAGGCTCCAGACCTCGTCGTCGGTCATGTGCTCGACCATCTTCAGCGTGCGCGGGTCGCGGCCGAAGAAGTTCTTGCGCACGTAGGCGCCATCGTTGGCCTTCATGGCCTGGTAGTCGCCGTCGTTGCACTCCATCATGATCTTGCGCAGCGCGCCGTCATGGTCCTTTTCGAGCAGGGCGTCCCAACCCTTGCCCCAGATCAGCTTGACGACGTTCCAGTTGGCACCGCGGAATTCGCCTTCCAGTTCCTGGATGATCTTGCCGTTGCCGCGCACCGGACCGTCCAGGCGCTGCAGGTTGCAGTTGATGACGAAGATCAGGTTGTCGAGGTTCTCGCGCGCCGCCAGGCCGATGGCGCCCAGCGATTCCACCTCGTCCATTTCACCGTCGCCACAGAACACCCAGACCTTGCGGTTCTCGGTGTTGGCGATGCCGCGTGCATGCAGGTACTTGAGGAAGCGCGCCTGGTAGATCGCCATCAGCGGCCCCAGGCCCATCGAGACGGTCGGGAACTGCCAGAACTCCGGCATCAGCTTGGGGTGCGGGTAGCTCGACAGGCCCTTGCCGTCCACTTCCTGGCGGAAGTTGAGCAGCTGCTCTTCGGAGAGGCGGCCTTCGAGGTAGGCGCGGGCATAGATGCCGGGCGAAACGTGGCCCTGGATGTAGAGCAGGTCGCCGCCGTGGTTCTCGCTCTCGGCGTGCCAGAAGTGGTTGAAGCCGGCGCCGAACATGCTGGCCAGCGAGGCGAAGGAGCCGATGTGGCCGCCGAGGTCGCCGCCTTCGGGCGGGTGGATGCGGTTGGCCTTGACCACCATCGCCATGGCATTCCAGCGCATGTAGGCACGCAGACGTTGTTCGATCTCGAGGTTGCCGGGGCTGCGGGCCTCCTGCGAGGGCTCGATGGTGTTGACGTAGCCCGTGTTGGCCGAGAACGGCATGTCGACCGTGTTCTGGCGGGCATGTTCGAGCAGTTGCTCGAGAAGGAAGTGGGCCCGCTCCGGACCCTCGCTCTGGATGACGGAGGACAGTGCATCCATCCATTCACGGGTCTCCTGGGCGTCCGCATCGTTTGCGGCCGAGCCGAACAGGTTCTCGGGATTTGCCGACATGCTTGTCTCTCCTTTTAGGGCTGTGGCTGTAATTTAAGTGCGCTGTGCAGCGAACGCGGCGGAGTTTCGCATAGAAACATCGAGATTTCAAATAGTGCGTAGCAATTTCTTAATGTGATATTTTCAGTTCGCGTTTGCCCTGCGCAAAACCGCGCGCAAGCCCGGGCCGACGTTGCTTTGCCGTCGTTTCCGAAGGGCTTCACCTAAACTCGGACCATGCCTTTTTCCTCTCCGCTGGCAGTTGCCCGCAGTGCCGTGAATGCCTCGCCCCTGTCCTGGTGGCGCAGGTGGTGGCGCCGGCAGACGCCGGTGCTGCAGGACGCAGTCGCCATGCTCGCGCCGATGGCGGCCGTGCTGTTGTTTCTTGCCGCCATCGTGTCCGCCTTCTGGTACCTGCGCACCGAGGAAGTCGAGCGCGAGCAGGAGTCGGTACGCCGCGACGTCGAATACGCACAGCAGCGCATGCGCCTGCGGCTTTTGGAACGGCAGGAGCAGTTGATGCGCATCGCGCGCGACGCTTCCAACCGCGAGATCGACCCAGTCGAATTCACCAGCCGAGCCGAGTCGCTGGTGAGCCAGTTCCCCGAGCTGCAGACCATCACCTGGATCGACGACCGCCGCCGCTTCAAGGCCGGCTATGCGGCGCCCAGCGTGCACCCGGCCCAGCAGCACCTGATCGGCGACGTGCTGCGTCCCGGCGACATCGAGAGCAACTATGCGCTGGCCCGCGAGCTGCGCCAGCCGGTGTATTCGCAGCCCGTGGCCGGGGGCGACCCCCCTGCGATGCTGCAGCTGCACATCCCCCTTTTCGATCAAGGCCTGTTCGCAGGCGTCGTGCTTGGCGAGTTCTCGGTCGACGGGCTGCTGCGCTACGGCATGCCGTCCGAAGTACAGGCGCGCTATGCGGTGTCGCTGCTCGACGCCAAGGGCCACGCGATCGCGGGCAACACCACCACCCTGAAGGAAGGCGGCACGCGCCTGCTGCCCTGGACCGAGCGGACCAACGAATACGAAGTGCCGGTGTCCCCGGTGGGCAATGCTCTGGTGCTGCGGGCGCAGGCCTACCGCACCTCGCAGGGCGTGGTCGGCAACGGGCTGTTCTGGCTGGTCTGCGCGCTCAGCGTGCTCACGAGCTGGATGCTCATCGGCACCTGGCGGCACACGCGGCGGCGGCTGCAGGCACAGCAGCGGCTGGTCGCAGAAACCAATTTCCGCCGCGCCATGGAGAACTCCATGCTGACCGGCATGCGCGTGCTCGACCTGCAGGGCCGCATCACCTACGTGAACGCCGCCTTCTGCGCGATGACCGGATGGAGCGAGGCCGAGCTCGTCGGCCAGTCGCCGCCCTTCCCCTACTGGCTCGAATCCGACCGCGAAGTGATGAACGAGCGCCTGGAAGAAGAGCTGCATGGCCGCGCCCTGCCCGGCGGCTTCCAGGTGCGCGTGAAGCGCAAGAACGGCAGCGTGTTCAACGCCCGGCTCTACGTGTCGCCGCTGATCGACGCGCGCGGCCACCAGACCGGCTGGATGACGTCGATGACCGACATCACCGAGCCCACGCGCATCCGCGAGCAGTTGTCGGCTTCGTACGAACGCTTCACCACCGTGCTGGAAGCGCTCGATGCGGCCGTGTCCGTCGCGCCCATCGGCAGCGAGGAACTGCTGTTCGCCAACAAGCTGTACCGACTCTGGTTCGGCTCCGACACCGTGGGCCATCTGGGCATGGTCGCGCAGGCAGGTGTGCCAGCCTCGAATGCGCACGACGAGGGCCTCGACGACGTCGATCCGTACGCGGGCCTGCCGATCGACACGCTCACCGCGGCGCAGGCGGCCAACAACGAAATCTTCGTGCCGCACCTCGGCAAATGGCTCGAAGTGCGTTCGCGCTACCTGACATGGGTCGACGGCCGCCTCGCGCAGCTGGTGATCGCCACCGACATCACGCCGCGCCGCGACGCCGAGGAGCAGGCCGCCGCTCAGGCCGACAAGGCCCAGGCTGCGAGCCGACTCATCACGATGGGCGAGATGGCCTCCAGCGTGGCCCACGAGCTCAACCAGCCGCTGACCGCCATCACCAACTACTGCAACGGGATGATGTCGCGCATCAAGGGCCAATCGATCGACAACGACGCGCTGCTCGCCGCGCTCGAGAAAACGTCGAAGCAGGCCCAGCGCGCCGGCCAGATCATCCAGCGCATCCGCTCTTTCGTGAAGCGCAGCGAACCCAACCGCACGCCGGCCGACGTGGCCACCATGGTGAGCGAGGCGGTCGAGCTGGCAGGCATCGAGTTGCGCCGGCGCAACGTGCGCCTGAACCACTACGTGGCCGCGCGGCTGCCGGTGGTGCGCGTCGACCCGATCCTCATCGAACAGGTGATGGTCAACCTGCTGAAGAACGCGGCCGAATCCATCGACATCGCCGAGCGCCCGCTGGCGCGCCGCAGCGTCGAGCTGCGCGTGCTGCCCAAGGTCATCGAAGGCCACAACGCCATCGAGTTCTCGGTGCAGGACACGGGCAAGGGGCTCGCTCCGGAAGTGATGGACCGGCTCTACGAAGCCTTCTTCTCCACCAAGCCCGAGGGCATGGGCATCGGGCTCAATCTGTGCCGCACCATCGTCGAGTCGCACCGCGGCCGGATGCAGGCGGAGAACATCTACAATGGCCCGGATGTGATCGGATGCCGTTTTTCCTTCTGGATTCCGGTGTTGGACGCTATCAGTTCCGTAGCTAGCGACGAGGCAAAGGTACCTGCATGAGTTTGATTCCGAAGAAGGGCACGGTCTATGTCGTCGACGACGACGAAGCCGTACGCGATTCGCTGCAATGGCTGCTCGAGGGCAAGGACTACAGAGTCCGCTGTTTCGATTCCGCCGAATCCTTTCTCTCCCGATACGACCCGCGCGAAGTCGCCTGTTTGATCGTCGACATCCGCATGGCCGGCATGACCGGCCTCGAACTGCAGGATCGCCTGATCGAACGCCGCTCCCCGCTGCCGATCGTGGTCATCACCGGCCACGGCGACGTGCCGATGGCGGTCGACAGCATGAAGAAGGGCGCGATGGATTTCATCCAGAAGCCCTTCAACGACGAAGAGCTCGTCACGCTGGTCGAGCGCATGCTCGAACATGCGCGCGGCGCCTTCACGCAGCACCAGCAGTCGGCCAGCCGCGATGCGCTGCTGTCCAAGCTCACGGGCCGCGAGGCGCAGGTGCTCGAACGCATCGTCGCCGGCCGCCTGAACAAGCAGATCGCCGACGACCTCGGCATCAGCATCAAGACGGTCGAGGCGCATCGCGCCAACATCATGGAAAAGCTCAACGCCAACACTGTGGCCGATCTGCTCAAGATAGCGCTCGGGCAAGCGGCCCCCACGGCCAAGGCCTCCTGAGCCGCAGCTATCCCGCCGATAGCCACGCACCTTCCCCACGCCTGCGCAAGCGGGCGTTTTTACTTGGAAAATCAAAACCGATGACCGCCCAACTGATCGACGGCAACGCCCTCGCCAAAACCATTCGTGCCGAGGTGTCCGGCCGCACCGCCGCGCTGAAGGCGCGCGGCGTGAACCCGGCACTGTCCATCATCTTGGTGGGCAGCGATCCGGCCAGCCAGGTCTACACGAAGCACAAGGTCAACGACAGCACCGAGACCGGCCTGCAGGCCACGCTCGAGACCTACCCCGCCGACCTGAGCGAAGCTGACTTGCTGGCCCGCATCCGCGCCCTCAACGACGACCCGAAGGTGCACGGCATTCTGGTTCAGCTGCCACTGCCCAAGCACATGGACAGCCAGAAAGTCATCGAGACGATCTCGCCCGCCAAGGACGTCGACGGCTTCCACGTCGCCAGCGCCGGCGCGCTGATGACCGGCGCACCCGGCTTCTGGCCCTGCACGCCGCACGGCTGCATGAAGATGCTCGAATCCATCGGCTACGACCTGCGCGGCAAGCACGCGGTGGTCATCGGCCGCAGCAACATCGTCGGCAAGCCGATGGCCATGATGCTGCTGGCCAAGAGCGCCACCGTGACCATCTGCCACAGCGCCACGCAAAACCTCGGCGCCATCACGCGGCAGGCCGACGTGATCGTGGCTGCCGTGGGCAAGCTCGATCTCCTGACGGCCGACATGGTGAAGCCCGGAGCGGTGGTCATCGACGTCGGCATGAACCGCAAGGCCGACGGCAAGCTGGCCGGCGACGTCGATTTCGACAGCGTGAAGGAAGTGGCTGGCTGGATCACCCCCGTGCCGGGCGGCGTCGGCCCGATGACCCGCGCCATGCTCCTCGTCAATACCCTTGAAGCTGCGGAACGCGCCGCCAAGTGATTTCCATGGCCACCACGAACAACCCACTCCTCGACTTCACCGATCTCCCGCTGTTCGATCGCATCAGGCCCGAGCATGTGTCGCTCGCGGTCGACACCCTGCTGGCCGATGCCGAGACCGCGCTGCAGACGGTAACGGCGTCCGAATTCCCGGCCGACTGGAACGCGATCTCCAGGGTGCTCGACGTGGCCTCCGAACGCTTCAGCCGCGCCTGGGGTGCCGTCGGCCACCTCAATGCCGTGGCCGACACGCCGGAGCTGCGCGCTGCCTACAACGAGGCCATGCCGCGCGTCACCGCGTTCTGGACCCGCCTGGGTTCCGACGAGCGCCTGTACGCCAAATACAAGGCCATCGATCCGGCCACGCTCAACCCCGAGCAGCGCCAGGCGCACAAGAACGCCGTGCGCAACTTCGTGCTCGGCGGCGCCGAACTGCAGGGCGACGCCAAGAAGCGCTTCGCCGACATCCAGGAGCGCCAGGCCGAGCTGAGCCAGAAGTTCAGCGAGAACGCACTCGACGCGACCGATGCCTTTGCCTACTACGCCTCGCTGGGCGATCTCGAGGGCGTGCCCGAGGACGTCGTGAGCGCCGCTCGCGCAGCCGCCGAAGCCGAGGGCAAGGAAGGCTACAAGCTCACGCTCAAGATGCCGTGCTACCTGCCGGTGATGCAGTTCGCCAGGAGCAGCGCGCTGCGCGAGAAGCTCTACCGCGCCTACGTCACGCGCGCCAGCGAATTCGGCGATGCCGCCTTCGACAACACGGCGCTCATCACGGAGATCCTCGCGCTGCGCGAGGAAGAAGCGAAGCTGCTGGGCTACAGGAACTACGGCGAGCTGTCCGTCGTGCCGAAGATGGCCGAATCGCCCGAGCAAGTCGTCAAGTTCCTGCGCGATCTCGCCACCAAGGCCAAGCCCTATGGCGAGCGCGACCTGGCCGACCTGCGAGTCTTCGCCTCGGAGCAGCTGGGCATCACCGACCCGCAACCCTGGGACTGGAACTACATCGGCGAGAAGCTCAAGGAAGCGCGCTATGCCTTCAGCGAGCAGGAGGTAAAGCAGTACTTCCCCGCGCCGAAGGTCATGGCCGGGCTGTTCAAGATCGTCGAGACGCTGTTCGAGGTGTCGATCCGCCGCGACTCGGCGCCCACGTGGCACCCGAGCGTGGAGTTCTATCGCATCGAGCGCGCCGGCCAGAAGGTCGGCCAGTTCTACCTGGACCCCTCCGCGCGCGCCGCCAAGCGCGGCGGCGCCTGGATGGACGATGTGCGCGCCCGCTGGCTACGCCCCGACAACGGCGTGCTGCAAACGCCGGTTGCGCAGCTGGTGTGCAACTTCGCCAGCGGCGTCGACGGCAAGCCGCCGCTGCTCACGCACGACGACGTGACCACCCTCTTCCACGAGTTCGGCCACGGCCTGCACCACATGCTCACGCAGGTGAACGAGCGCGACGTCTCGGGCATCAGCGGTGTCGAGTGGGACGCGGTCGAGCTGCCGAGCCAGTTCATGGAGAACTTCTGCTGGGAGTGGGACGTGCTCAAGCACATGACCGCCCACGTCGACACCGGCGAGCCGCTGCCGCGCGCGCTGTTCGACAAGATGACGGCCGCCAAGAACTTCCAGAGCGGCCTGCAGACGCTGCGCCAGATCGAGTTCTCGCTGTTCGACATGCTGCTGCATACCGAGTACCACGCAGCGGCGGCCAAGCCCGGCGATGTGATGGCGCTGCTCGGCAAGGTGCGCGCCGAGGTGGCCGTGATGCCCTCGCCGCCGTTCAGCCGCACGCCGAATACCTTCAGCCACATCTTCTCGGGCGGCTACGCGGCCGGCTATTACAGCTACAAGTGGGCCGAGGTGCTGAGTGCCGACGCCTACGCGGCCTTCGAGGAAACCGTGGGCGCCGACGGCGAGCCGAACATCGAGACCGGCCGCAAGTACCGCCAGGCCATCCTGGAGGCCGGCGGCAGCCGCAGCGCCATGGATTCGTTCAAGGCCTTCCGCGGCCGCGAGCCCCAGCTTGATGCGCTGCTGCGACATCAGGGTATGGCGGAGCCCCAGCCCGTTTGATGCGGCGCTGAAGCTTGCGATACTCGGGCGATGCATCCGATTCACAAACTCTCACTGCATCGCCTGAGCGGCCTCGCCCTTGCGCTCGTTGCCGCGGGCGCGATGGCACAGCCCATCTACCGCCAGGTCGACAAAAACGGCAAGGTCACCTTTTCAGATCGCGCTCCGACCGCCAGCACCGAAGCGGCTTCGGGGCCGCAGGGCGGCGTCACCACGCCCGCCAATGCGGGCCTGCCGTATGAATTGCGGCAGGTGGCGCAGCGCTACCCCGTCACCCTGTACAGCAGCGACGAATGCGGCCCCTGCAGCACGGCACGCTCGCTGCTTGTCACGCGTGGCATCCCGTTCGAAGAGCGAACCGTCAAGAGCAACGAGGAAGTCCAGGCGCTACAGCGCCTGAGCAGCCAGAGTTCGCTGCCGCTGCTGACCATCGGATCGCAGCAGCTCAAGGGCTTTTCGGATGCCGAGTGGTCGCAGTACCTCGACGCGGCCGGCTATCCCAAGAGCAACAGCCTGCCCGCGGGCTATCGCAACGGCCTGGCGCGGCCACTGATCGCGCAACAGGCAGCACCCGCAACCCGGGCCCCTGCGGCACCGGCTGCGCAGCCCGCGTCGCCGCCTCCCGCCTCGAGCGAACCGACCCCAAGCAACCCGGCCGGCATCAAGTTCTGACCCAGGCCGCGTTCGCGGCCGCGGATCATCGGGCGAACTGCATCGTCTTCACGCCCGTCGGGGTACCCAGCAGGCACACGTCGGCTTTCTGGTGCGCAAAGACACCCACCGTCACCACGCCAGGCCATTGGCTCACCTCGGACTCGAAGGCCAGCGGATCGGTGATCCGCAGGCCAGTCACGTCCACGATGTGCTGACCGTTGTCGGTAACCAGCGGCAGGCCGTCCTTCTCGCGCACCTGGGCGATGCCACCCATGCTCGCGAACTGGCGCATCACCCGGCGCGCGGCCATCGGAATCACCTCCACGGGCAGCGGAAACGCGCCCAGCGCGTCGACCAGTTTGGACGCATCGGCGATGCAGATGAACTTGCGCGACTGCGCCGCCACGATCTTTTCGCGCGTGAGCGCGGCGCCACCGCCCTTCACCATGAAGCCGCGGTGGTCGATTTCGTCGGCGCCGTCGATGTAGACAGCCAGTTCTTCCACCTCGTTGCTGTCGAACACCGGGATACCCAGTGCGCGCAGGCGCTCGGTCGAAGCTACCGAGCTGGAGACAGCGCCCTTGATCTCGTCCTTGATGGTGGCCAGCGCGTCGATGAACTTGTTCACCGTGGAGCCGGTTCCGACGCCGACGATCTCGCCCTTGACCACGTAGGCCAGCGCGGCAAGGCCGACCTGGGCCTTGAGTTCATCCTGAGAAAGAGGGGTTGGGGTGGCGGGTGCGGTCATCGCGGAGAATCCTTGGCTCATAGAAGTTCAGAATTATCCGATGCCCCTGCTGATGCCCTCTTCGCTCTACGGCCTGGCCCGCCCTTTCCTGTTTGGCTTCGACCCCGAGCACGCCCATGAACTCACGCTGGACGGCTTGGCACGCACCCAGAACACGCCGCTGGCCTGCGCCTATTCGGCACCGCGCGTGAACGACCCGATCCAGCTCGCCGGCTTGCACTTTCCAAACCGCGTGGGCCTGGCGGCCGGGCTTGACAAGAACGCCCGCTGCATTGACGCCTTCGCCGCGATGGGCTTCGGATTCGTCGAAGTCGGTACGGTGACGCCGAAGGCGCAGCCGGGCAACCCCAAGCCTCGCATGTTCCGGCTGCCGCAGCGCGATGCGCTGATCAACCGGCTCGGCTTCAACAACGAAGGGCTCGACGCCTTCCTGGCCAATGTGCAGAAGGCGCGTTTCCGCAAGACCGGCACGGGCACCACGTCGCCGATGCTGCTGGGCCTGAACATCGGCAAGAACGCCGCCACGCCGATCGAGCGCGCGGTGGACGACTACCTGCTCTGCCTCGACGGCGTATACCCGCACGCCGACTACGTGACGATCAATATCTCGAGCCCCAACACCGCCAACCTGCGCACGCTGCAGAGCGATGAGGCGCTCGATGCGCTGCTCGGCGCGGTGGCCGAACGGCGCGAGGCGCTGGCCGCGCGCCACAACAAGCGCTCCCCGCTGTTCGTGAAGATCGCCCCCGATCTCGACGAGGCCCAGGTGGCGGTGATCGCCGCCACGCTGAAGCGCCATGGCATGGACGGCGTGATCGCCACCAACACCACGCTCGCGCGCGATGCGGTCAAGGGCCTGCCGCATGCGGATGAAGCGGGCGGACTGTCGGGTGCGCCGGTGCGCGAGGCCAGCAACCGCGTTGTCGCCCAGTTGCGTGCGGCGCTCGGTTCGGGTTTTCCGATCATCGGGGTCGGCGGCATCCTGAGCGCAGCCGATGCCAAGGCCAAGATCGCCGCGGGTGCGGACGTGGTGCAGATCTACACCGGCCTGATCTACCGCGGCCCTGCGCTGGTGCGCGAAGCCGCCCAGGCGCTGCTGCGGGATCGCAGCCAGGCCTGAGCTTCTTTCTTCGTCTCTTTCAGCGCATGCGCCAGAGTATTGGCGCGATGACCGCGGCCCAACGCAGCAGGCGCTTCGGCCGGATCACCACCACGGCGGCCGCAGCAACGACGCCGGTAGCCACCGGATGCGCACGCGCAATGCGCAGTGCCGCGGCGGCCGCCGATTCGTTGGGCGGAGGCGCTTCACCCTCGCCTGAACCGCCGACCGGCTGAGCCTGCTCGCGTCCACCCTGCAACGTCGCGATGCGCTCGCGCTGACGCTCCATGCGCGCCAGCAGTTCCTCGCGCGTGGCAGGCCGCGGGGGGCGCGGCGCCTCTTCGTCCTGCTCAGGGTCCTTGCCGAGGCCGAAACGGTCCTGGACCCAGGCCCAGTCGCGTTCGAACTCGCGGCGTGCCGGCACGAAGCTGTTGGATGCGTTGCGCAGCGTCAGCAGCAAGCCGATGGCGGCCGCCAGCCAAAGCACGATCCACACCCCCGCCACCGACCATGCGGCCACGATGCGGTGAGGCGTTTCCCAGAAATGAACCACCACCGCCACGGACAGCAGAGCCACCGTGACCGTGGTCAGCCCCAACACGGCCAGACTGAAGACAAGCAACAGCTTGAGGCGCTGCTTCTCGTCCTCCCAGGCCATGCGCAGTAGCTGCACCCGGTCTTCGGCCGCCAGCGCGCCTTCGGCGGCAGCGATGCGCAGCCGGCGAATCCGGGCGTTCAGCCCGAACAGGGACGACAGCCTCATGGGCTGGCTCCGGCCATGTCCGGGCGAACGATGCTGCGGCGGCGAATGCTCAGGTCAGCGGCGGCCAAGCAGCAGGCCCACCAACACGCCGACAGCCAGTGCAGCACCGGCGATCTGCCATGGTTCGTCATGGGCGTAGGCGTTGGCGGAGTTGGCCGCTTCGCGGGCCTTCTTGGCGGCGAGCTTGCTCTTCTCGGCCGCTAGTTCGCGTGCGATGGCCAGCTTGGTGTCGATGCGCTGGCGCAGCGCCTTGATGTGGGGAACCGAATCCAGGTCCTTGCTTGCCAGCACGCCGCGCACGTCGCTTGCGATGTCTTCGGCCGCTGCTTCAAGATTTTGTGATGCACTCATTGGAATCTTTCCTCCATTGATGACACCGGCACCGCGCCGGCGGCTTTCACGCCAGCGATGGCGTCCTGTCATGTTACAGGCACAAAAGGCCCTCGGGCGCGACAGATGATCAGACTTTGGTGCGAGATGCGACTTCATTGCGCACGAGCGCGCTTCATTCACCCGCCAGCAGGCGCGCGACGTGCCGGCCGATGGCCAGGCTGCTCGTGAGGCCCGGCGACTCGATACCGAAGAGATTGACCAGCCCTTGTATGCCATGCGAATCGGGTCCGTCGATCATGAAGTCCGCCGCCGGCTCGCCCGGGCCCGAGATCTTCGGCCGCATCCCCGCATAGCCCGGAATCAGGGCACCGTCGGGCAGCGCGGGCCAGTACTTGCGCACCTCGGCATAGAAACCGTCGCCGCGCGTCGGGTCCACCACCAGGTCGCCAGGCGAGGACACCCACTGCACGTCGGGCCCGAACTTGGCTTGGCCGCCGAGGTCGATCGTGAGGTGTACGCCCAATCCGCCGGGCTCGGGCACGGGATAGACGAGGCGCCCGAACGGCGCACGCCCCGACAGAGTGAAGTAATTGCCCTTGGCAAAGTGCTCCACGGGCACCGCCGAAGGCGGCAGGCCCTCGAAGCACCGCGCCAACGCAGGGGCACCGAGACCTGCCGCATTGACCACGCTACGGCAACGCAACGCCGTGCCGTCCTCCGCGATCAGGACAACAGCCCCAGCGCCACATTCGGCGCGCGTGATGGACGATTTCAGCGCCAGCATGCCGCCTGCGTTCTCCAGATCGCCGAGCAGGCTCAGCATGAGGGCATGGCTGTCGACAATACCGGTGCTTGGCGAATGCAGCGCCGCGACGCAATGCAGCTGCGGCTCCAGCGCGCCGGCCTGCTGCGCGGTCAGCATCGCCAGGTCGCCGACACCGTTCGCCGCAGCCTTGACCCGAATGGCATCGAGCTGGTCCGCCTGCCCCGGCGATGTCGCCACGATGAGCTTGCCGCAGCGTCGATGCGGCACACCGCGCTCCGCCGCATAGGCGTACAGCAACTCCTTCCCTTCAACGCAAAGCTTCGCCTTCAGCGAGCCCTGCGGGTAGTAGATGCCTGCATGAATGACTTCGCTGTTGCGCGAACTCGTGCCCGTCCCTATCGCACCTTCGGATTCGAGCACCAGCACCTCCCGCCCGGCGAGCGCCAAGGCGCGCGCCACTGCCAGCCCCACCACACCGGCGCCGATGACGGCGCAATCAATTTCTTCCATCACGCGAGCTTAGCGCGGCCCGCGCGTGGAATCACTTTACGGAGGGCGGCGGCTCGGGATCGGTGGGTTCGTCGGGTGGTGTGCTCGGCCCTTCGTCGGGCTCGACGGGCAGATCCGGTGTGACAGGTGTCGGAAGGTCGGGATGGGTGGCCATGGTGGCGCTCCTTTCCCATTGGTTCTAGAACTCCGACATGGAAAGTTCAAACGGCCCTTGGCTGCACTTGCCGTCGGTGCGGACCGACAGCTCATGTGCCGCACGCCGGGCATCCCGCAGAACCCGACCTGTTCGGCGCGCAGTGGATCCAGAAGAAAACGCACAACAAAAAAGCGACCTGGAAATCCAGGTCGCTTTTTGATTTGGTGGGCGGTGGAGGTTTCGAACCTCCGACCCCAGCAGTGTGAATGCTGTGCTCTACCCCTGAGCTAACCGCCCGAAACGCTGCCGTTTGCCTTCAGCGTCTTGAAAACGTATCGCGTTGTGCGAAGCCTCAGATTATGCCATAGCTTTTCAGCCGTTTTCCCGAAACAGCGTGCGACCGCCACTCGATTTGTCGAGTTGCACCAACACCGCCTCGTGCGCGGTCAGTTCGTGCTCGGCCGCCATGATCACCGGCAGCTCGAACTGGCTCAGGTCGATGGCCACCACGGTTGTACCTTGCGCGGGCTCGTTCGAGGCCACGTCGATCAGCAGCGCATCCTGACCGCGCGTGAGGTTGATGTACACGTCCGCCAGCAGCTGCGCGTCGAGCTTGGCGCCGTGGAAGGTGCGGTTGGAGCGGTCGACGCCGAAACGGTCGCACAGCGCATCCAGCGAATTGCGCTTGCCGGGGTAGACCTGCTTGGCCATGGCCAGCGTGTCGGTCACTTCGCTGACGAAGGTGCGCAGCGGCGGCAATCCGGCGCGCTCGAACTCCTTGTTGAGAAAGCCGACGTCGAAGGCCGCGTTGTGGATGATCAGCTCGGCATCGCGCAGGTATTCAACGATGTCGTTGGCCAGCGTCGCGAACTTCGGCTTGTCGCGCAGGAAGTCGGTCGTCAGGCCGTGAACCTTCAACGCGTCTTCATGGCTCTCGCGCTCGGGGTTGAAGTAGATGTGCAGGTCGTTGCCGGTGAGCTTGCGGGCGAAGAGCTCCACGCAGCCGAGCTCGATGATGCGGTCGCCGTTCTCGGCGGAAAGGCCGGTGGTTTCGGTGTCGAGGACGATCTGGCGCGACATGCGGTGGCTCTTTCAGTGATTCTCTTTGGCGTGGTTGATCGAGTATTTGGGAATCTCGATCGTCACATTTTCCTGCGCCAGGATCGACTGGCAACTCAGGCGCGACTGCGGCTCCAGGCCCCAGGCACGGTCGAGCAGGTCTTCCTCGCCCTCTTCTGCCTCATTGAGCGAACTGAAGCCCTCCCGCACGATCACGTGGCAGGTGGTGCACGCGCAGCTCATCTCGCACGCGTGCTCGATGTTGATGTCGTTGTCGAGCAGAGCCTCGCAGATCGAGGTGCCGGCCGGCGCGGTGATCTCGGCGCCTTGCGGGCAGTATTCGGGATGCGGATAGATCTTGATCGTGGGCATGTTGTTGTTCTAGAGAGATTCGACCTTGCGCCCGGCAAGCGCGCGCGCAATGCCCGCGTTCATGCGCTGGGCGGCGAAGGCCTCGGTGTCATCGGCCAGCCTCTTGGTGGCCGCGTCGATGGCGGCGGCCTCGTTACTGCCCTTGGCGGCCTCGCGCAACTGCGCCATCGATGCGTCGATGACCGCGCGCTCCTCAACGCTGAGCAGGTCGCCGTCGGCATCGAGCGCGCTCTGCGTGGCTAGCAGCATGCGGTCGGCATCGACGCGTGCTTCCACGAGTGCGCGGGCTTGCATGTCCTGCTGCGCGGTGGAAAAGCTTTCCTGCAGCATGGTCGCGATCTGGTCGTCCGACAGGCCGTACGACGGCTTGACCGCCACGCTGGCTTCAACGCCGCTGCCCTGCTCCTTCGCGCTCACGCTGAGCAGGCCGTCGGCATCGACCGTGAAGGTCACACGGATGCGCGCCGCGCCGGCCACCATCGGCGGAATGCCGCGCAGCGTGAAGCGCGCGAGGCTGCGGCAGTCGGACACGAGGTCGCGCTCGCCCTGCACCACGTGCAGCGCCAACGCGGTCTGGCCATCCTGATACGTCGTGAAGTCCTGCGCCATCGCGGTCGGAATGGTCTGGTTGCGCGGCACGATGCGCTCGACCAGCCCTCCCATGGTCTCGATGCCGAGCGACAGCGGGATCACGTCGAGCAACAGCAGCTCGCCCGCACCGTTGTTGCCGGCCAGCTGGTTGGCCTGGATGGCAGCACCGAGAGCCACGACCTCGTCGGGATTCAGGTTGACCAGCGGTTCGCGGCCGAAGAAATCGGCAACGGCGCGCCGGACCTGCGGCATGCGGGTGGACCCGCCGACCAGCACGATGCCTTTCAGGTCGTCGGGCTTGAGCTTCGCGTCGCGCAGCGCCTTGCGCACGGCGGCGATGGTGCGGTCGGTGAGCGACTGGGTGGCGGTGTAGAACTGCTCGCGCGTCAGCTCGAGGCTGGCGGCTGCGCCTGCCACTTCCGCGCGGAATGCGGTGGATTCCGAATCGGTCAGCGCCTCTTTCGCGGCCCGCGCGGCAACCAGCAACGCCGCCTTGTCGGCATCGCTGTCGGCGTGCAGGCCCGTCTGGGCAAGCACCAAGCCGGCCAGAGCATGGTCATAGTCGTCACCGCCGAGGGCGGAGTCGCCACCCGTGGCAATCACCTCGAAAACGCCCTGCGTGAGCCGCAGGATCGAAATATCGAATGTGCCGCCGCCCAGGTCGTAAACCGCGTAGACGCCTTCGCTCGCGTTGTCCAGTCCATATGCGATCGCCGCGGCGGTAGGCTCGCTGATCAGTCGCAGCACGTTGAGGCCGGCCAGCTGCGCGGCGTCCTTGGTCGCCTGGCGCTGGCCTTCGTCGAAATACGCCGGCACGGTGATGACAGCGCCGTAGAGCTCGTCGTCGAAGGTGTCTTCGGCGCGAAAGCGCAGCGTGGCCAGGATTTCGGCGCTGATTTCGACGGGCGACTTCTCGCCGGCCGAGGTGTGCACCTTCACCATGCCGCCATCGTCGCCGCCGATGCGGTACGACATGGCGTCACGGTTCGCGATGTCGGCGAGGCCGCGGCCCATGAGCCGCTTGACCGAGGTGATGGTGTTGGCGGGGTCCTGCGCGCGCGCGGCCGCTGCATCGAAGCCGATCTGGCGGCGATCGCCTTCGAGGTAGCGCACCGCTGAAGGCAGCAGCACGCGGCCTTTGTCGTCGGGCAGGCATTCGGCCACGCCGTTGCGCACCGCGGCCACCAGCGAATGGGTGGTGCCAAGGTCGATGCCCACGGCGATGCGGCGCTGATGCGGGTCGGGCGCCTGGCCGGGTTCGGAAATCTGAAGAAGAGCCATGCCCTTATTGTCCCAATTGATCGAATTTGGCTTCGAGGTCCTGTCCGAAGCGCTCAATGAACATGAGGGCTCTCACCTGCTGCGCGGCGGCGGGGTAGTCGCCTTTTTCGTCGATCAGCCAGTCGAGGGACGAGAGTGCGCGTGCGCGAGCAGCTTCGACCTCGGCCAGCAACTTGTCGAGCGCGGCGGTGCTGTCGATGTCGTCCAGCGCCTCGCGCCACTCCATCTGCTGCATCAGGAATTCCGCCGGCATCGCCGTGTTGTTCTCGGTGTTCAGCGGCGCATCGTGCAATTCGCAGATGTAGCTGGCACGGCGGATCGGGTCCTTGAGCCGCTGGTAGGCCTCGTTGATGCGCACCGACCATTGCATGGCCACGCGCTGCGCCGCGGCGCCCTGCGCGGCAAAGCGGTCCGGGTGAACCTCGCGCTGCAGTTCTTTCCAGCGCGCGTCGAGCGCGGCGCGGTCCTGCGCGAAAGTCGCCGGGACGGCAAACAGTTGAAAGTCGGTGTCGTTCAGGTTCATCAGACTGCCTGCCGGGCCGCCCCAAAGGCGGTCTGCGCCCCCTCGGGGGGCAGTGAGGACACAAAGTGCCGAACGTGGGGGCTCATATGGATCAAGAAAAAACCGCCAGCACATGACATGGTGGCGGCTGTGGTCGCGCTCAGCGACGACGCATCAAATGCGAAAGCTTTCCCCGCAACCGCAGCGATCACGCTCGTTCGGGTTGATGAACTTGAAGCCTTCGTTCAGGCCTTCGCGCACGAAGTCGAGCTGCGTACCGTCGATGTAGGCCAGGCTCTTCGGGTCGACCAGCACCTTCACGCCGTGGTCTTCGAACACCACGTCTTCAGGCGTGAACTCGTCAACGTACTCGAGCTTGTAGGCCAGGCCCGAGCAGCCCGTGGTCTTCACGCCCAGCCGCACGCCCACACCCTTGCCTCGCTTGCCGAGATAGCGGGTGACGTGTCGCGCAGCGGCTTCGGTCAGCGTAACGGCCATGTCAGTGGACGGCTTCGGCAGCAGACTCGGCGGTCTTGACGCCGTGCTTGGCCTTGTAGTCGCTCACGGCGGCCTTGATCGCGTCTTCGGCCAGGATGGAGCAGTGGATCTTCACGGGCGGCAGCGCCAGCTCTTCGGCGATCTGCGCGTTCTTCAGCGCAGCCGCTTCGTCGAGCGTCTTGCCCTTGACCCATTCGGTCACGAGCGACGACGAGGCAATGGCCGAGCCACAGCCGTAGGTCTTGAAGCGCGCGTCTTCGATCACACCGGTTTCGGGGTTGACCTTGATCTGTAGCTTCATCACGTCGCCGCAGGCCGGTGCTCCGACCATGCCGGTGCCGACCGAATCGTCGCCTTTTTCGAAGGAGCCGACGTTGCGGGGATTTTCGTAGTGGTCGATGACCTTGGAAGAATATGCCATGGTGTACCTCTCAAACTTTGTTCAATCGTGGAGCCTTGGGCTGCCCTGTATCAGTGGGCCGACCACTGGATCGTGCTGATGTCGACGCCGTCCTGGAACATCTCCCACAGGGGGCTCAGCTCGCGCAGCTTGGCAACGTTGTGCTTGATGGTCGAAATGGCGTAGTCGATTTCTTCTTCGGTCGTGAAACGGCCGATGGTCATGCGCAGGCTGCTGTGGGCCAGCTCGTCGCTGCGGCCCAGGGCGCGCAGCACGTAGCTGGGCTCGAGGCTGGCCGAGGTGCAGGCCGAACCCGACGACACCGCCAGGCCCTTGATGCCCATGATCAGCGACTCGCCTTCGACGTAGTTGAAGCTCATGTTCAGGTTGTGCGGCACGCGGTGCTCGAGGTCGCCGTTGATGAACACCTGTTCAACGTCCTTCAGGCCGTCGAGCAGGCGCTTTTGCAGGCTGCGTGCATGGGCGATGTCGTCCTTCATCTCGAGCTTGGCGATGCGATAGGCCTCGCCCATGCCGACGATCTGGTGCGTGGGCAAGGTGCCGGAGCGCATGCCGCGCTCGTGGCCGCCGCCGTGCATCTGCGCCTCGAGGCGGATGCGCGGCTTGCGGCGCACGTACAACGCGCCGATGCCCTTGGGGCCGTAGGTCTTGTGCGAAGCGAGGCTCATCAGGTCGATGGGCAGCTTCGTGATGTCGATCTCGACCTTGCCGGTGGCCTGGGCCGAATCGACGTGAAAGATCACGCCCTTTTCGCGGCAGGCATTGCCGAGCGCGACCACGTCCTGGATCACGCCGATCTCGTTGTTCACGAACAGCACGCTGGCCAGGATGGTGTCGGGACGAATGGCCGCCTTGAACTTCTCGAGGTCGACGAGGCCGTTTTCCTCGACGTCGAGGTAGGTGACCTCGAAGCCCTGGCGCTCCAGTTCACGCATGGTATCGAGCACGGCCTTGTGCTCGGTCTTCAGCGTGATCAGGTGCTTGCCCTTGCCCTTGTAGAAGTGGGCCGCACCCTTGAGCGCGAGATTGATCGACTCGGTCGCACCCGAGGTCCACACGATTTCGCGGGGATCTGCGTTGATCAGCTCAGCCACTTGGCCGCGCGCTTTCTCGACCGCTTCTTCAGCCTCCCAACCCCAGGCATGGCTGCGCGATGCCGGATTGCCGAAGTGTTCGCGCAACCAGGGAATCATGGCGTCGACCACACGCGGGTCGACCGGCGTGGTGGCGCCGTAATCGAGATAGATCGGGAAATGAGGAGTTACGTCCATGGCTGGCTCGTGCTGGCGGGGGGTTGTTTCTTGATCTGGGCTGCTCGTGCCGGCGCCCGGAGGCGCCGCCGGAAATCAGGTCTCAGGACTTGGCGAAGGCGTTGCCGAGGGCGAACACCGAATTCGGCGCATTCACGCGAATCGGCTTGACCACCGGCTGCGCCGAGATGGCACGCTTGACGACCGGCTTGTTCTCGATCTGCACGCCCTTGGCGATCTGGTCGTCGACCAGCTTCTGCAAGGTGACGGAATCAAGGAACTCGACCATGCGCTGGTTCAGCGAGGCCCAGAGTTCGTGCGTCATGCAGCGGCCGGCTTCGCCCAGGCAGTTTTCCTTGCCGCCGCACTGGGTGGCATCGATAGGCTCATCGACGGAAACAATGATGTCGGCCACGGTGATATCCGCAGCCTTGCGACCGAGGCTGTAGCCGCCGCCGGGGCCGCGGGTCGACTCGACCAGCTCGTGGCGGCGCAGCTTGCCGAACAGCTGCTCGAGGTACGACAGCGAAATCTGCTGCCGCTGGCTGATCGCAGCCAGCGTGACCGGACCGGTGTTCTGACGCAACGCCAGATCGATCATTGCTGTGACCGCAAAACGGCCTTTGGTAGTGAGACGCATCGCAAGCTCCTTCAAGTGCTTACCGTTGAAATGACACCGTGGCCTGGACCGCGGTGACTTCGTCTCCGCCCTGTCCGATCCCTGACGCTGGTGAACCAGCCGGTGGGAGTCGGTCCTTCATCGCGAAGTTCTTTTTTTGTTGTTGAGTATTTCGCTCAAGTATAGCAGAAGGCCCTGAACCGCGCTGGGGTAAACCCCCGCGCGGTTCGCTTGAAGAATGCGAACCTCCGAACTAGCGCGGTCCGCCTACTGCGGCAGGATCGCGATGTTGTCGCCGCCCGACGCCCCGAATGCCTGCTCCCGCAGCAGCGCCAGTTGGTCGCGCACCCGGGCCGCCTTCTCGAATTCGAGGTTGCGGGCGTGTTCCAGCATCTGCTTTTCAAGCCGCTTGATTTCCCGGGCGACGTCCTTCTCGCTCATGTCTTCGACCTTGGCGCGTTCCAGGTCGAGCTTGGCCATTTCCTTGCCGGTCTTCTCGCTGTAGACGCCGTCGATCAGGTCGCGCACCTGCTTGACGATGCTGCGCGGCGTAATGCCATTGGCTTCGTTGTGGGCGATCTGCCTGGCGCGGCGGCGCTCGGTTTCGTCGATGGCCTTCCTCATCGAATCGGTCATCCGGTCGGCGTACAGGATGGCCTTGCCATTCAGGTTCCGCGCCGCCCGTCCAATGGTCTGGATCAGCGACCGTTCGGCGCGCAGGAAGCCCTCCTTGTCGGCATCGAGGATCGCCACCAGCGAAACCTCGGGAATGTCGAGCCCCTCGCGCAGCAGGTTGATGCCCACCAGCACGTCGAAAGTGCCCAGGCGCAGATCGCGCAGGATTTCCACCCGCTCGACGGTGTCCACGTCGCTGTGCAGGTAGCGCACCTTCACGCCGTTGTCGCCCAGGTAATCGGTCAGCTGCTCGGCCATGCGCTTGGTCAGCGTGGTGATGAGCACGCGCTCGTTCTTCTCGACGCGGATGCGGATCTCGCCCAGCACGTCGTCCACCTGGTGCGTGGCGGGCCGCACCTCGACTTCGGGGTCGATCAGCCCGGTGGGCCTGACCAGCTGTTCGACCACGTTGCCGGCATGGTCCTTCTCGTACTGCGCCGGCGTGGCCGAGACGAAGATGCACTGGCGCATGCGGGTCTCGAACTCCTCGAGCTTGAGCGGGCGGTTGTCCAGCGCGCTCGGCAGGCGAAAACCATATTCGACCAGCGTGGTCTTGCGCGCCCGGTCGCCGTTGTACATGCCGCCGAGCTGGCCGATCATCTGGTGGCTCTCGTCGAGGAACATCAGCGCGTCCTTCGGCAGATAGTCGGTCAGCGTGGCCGGCGGCTCACCCGGCGCAGCGCCCGAGAGGTGGCGGGTGTAGTTCTCGATGCCCTTGCAGTGGCCGATTTCGGCGAGCATTTCGAGGTCGAAGCGGGTGCGCTGCTCCAGCCGCTGCGCCTCGACCAGCTTGCCCGCGCCTACCAGTTCCTTGAGCCGTTCGCCCAGCTCGATCTTGATGGTTTCCACCGCCGCCATGACCTTGTCGCGCGGCGTCACGTAGTGGCTCGACGGATACACGGTGAAGCGCGGCACCTTCTGCCGGATGCGCCCCGTCAGCGGGTCGAAGAGCTGCAGCGACTCGATCTCGTCGTCGAACAGTTCGAAGCGGATCGCCAGTTCGCTGTGCTCGGCCGGAAACACGTCGATGGTGTCGCCCCGCACGCGGAAGGTGCCCCGGGCGAAGTCCTGCTCGTTGCGCAGGTACTGCATGCGGATCAGCCGCGAGATCAGGTCGCGCTGGCCGACCTTGTCGCCGACGCGGGCAATCAGCCGCATCTCCATGTAGTCCTCGGGCGTGCCGATGCCGTAGATGGCGCTTACCGTGGCCACGATCACCGTGTCGCGCCGCTCCAGCACGCTCTTGGTGGCCGACAGCCGCATCTGCTCGATGTGCTCGTTGATGGACGAGTCTTTCTCGATGAACAGGTCGCGCTGCGGCACGTAGGCCTCGGGCTGGTAGTAGTCGTAGTAGCTGACGAAGTACTCGACGGCGTTCTTCGGGAAGAACTCGCGGAATTCGCTGTAGAGCTGCGCCGCCAGCGTCTTGTTGGGCGCGAACACGATGGCCGGGCGGCCCAGCCGGGCGATCACGTTGGCCATGGTGTAGGTCTTGCCGGAGCCGGTCACGCCCAGCAGGGTCTGGAACACCTCGCCGTCGATCACGCCCTCAACCAGCCCCTCGATGGCCGTCGGCTGGTCGCCGGCCGGCGGATAGGGCTGGAAAAGCTCGAAGGGCGAGCCCGGATAGCGGACGAATTCCCCCTGTTTCGCCGGGCCGATCGGGTCCAGTTTCTTCAGGTCTGCTATGGCTTCGTTGTTCTCTGGCATGGCTGTTCCCGACAGGTGGCGCTCGCGCCGGTAAAATTCAAGGCAACCGGAAAGGATAAAGCCTCCTCCGGTTACAGCGCAGCTTTCATCCCAAAGGACCTTTCCATGTCTATGTTCACCGCGGTCGAAATGGCACCGCGCGACCCGATCCTCGGCCTCAACGAGCAATTTGCAGCCGATACCAACCCCAGCAAGGTCAATCTCGGCGTCGGCGTCTATTACGACGACAACGGCAAGCTGCCGCTGCTCCAGTGCGTGCAGGCGGCCGAGCAGAACATGATGAAAGCGCCCACGGCGCGCGGTTATCTCCCGATCGACGGCATTGCCGCGTACGACAACGCCGTGAAGGCGCTGGTCTTCGGCGCCGACAGCGAACCCGTCACCTCGGGCCGCGTCGCCACCATCCAGGCCATCGGCGGCACCGGCGGCCTCAAGGTCGGCGCCGACTTCCTGAAGAAGCTCAACCCGAACGCCAAGGTGCTGATCAGCGACCCGAGCTGGGAAAACCACCGCGCGCTGTTCACCAACGCGGGCTTCGAAGTCGAAAGCTACCCCTACTACGACGCAGCCACGCGCGGCATCAACTTCGACGGCATGCTGGCCGCCCTGAACGCGACGCCGGCCGGCACCATCGTCGTGCTGCATGCCTGCTGCCACAACCCGACCGGCTACGACATCACCTCGGCCCAGTGGGACCAGGTGGTCGCCGCCGTCAAGGCCAAGGGCCTCGTGCCCTTCCTCGACATGGCCTACCAGGGCTTCGGCTACGGCCTGAAGGAAGACGGCGCGGCCGTCGCCAAGTTCGTCGATGCCGGCCTGACCTTCTTCGTGTCGACATCGTTCTCGAAGAGCTTCAGCCTGTACGGCGAACGCGTGGGCGCCCTGTCGGTGCTGTGCGAAAGCAAGGAAGAAGCGGGCCGCGTGCTGTCGCAGCTCAAGATCGCCATCCGCACCAACTACAGCAACCCGCCCACGCACGGCGGCGCCGTGGTGGCGGCAGTGCTCAACAACGCCGAGCTGCGCGCCCTCTGGGAAAAGGAGCTCGGCGAGATGCGCGTGCGCATCAAGGCCATGCGCCAGAAGCTGGTCGACGGCCTCAAGGCTGCCGGCGTGAAACAGGACATGAGCTTCATCACCACGCAGATCGGCATGTTCAGCTACTCGGGCCTGACCAAGGACCAGATGGTGCGCCTGCGCAATGAGTTCGGCGTGTACGGCACCGACACCGGCCGCATGTGCGTGGCCGCGCTCAACAGCAAGAACATCGACTACGTCTGCGCGTCGATTGCCAAGGTCATCTGACGGTCAGCCAGTGTGAGGGAATTCGTTTCACGACAATTCCTTCACATTTGGTGAAATTGGTCCCGGCGGGGGGATCTACGTAGGGGTAAGGCCCCCTGCACCTTGCCGACGGCGCTGATATATATTGCACCGCAACATTCCACTCCTACACCAGCGATGCTCTACCAACTCTACGAAGCCCAGCGTTCCTTGATGGAGCCCTTCTCGGACTTCGCCCAGGCGGCCTCCAAGCTCTACGGCCAGGGCGCCGTGTGGGGCCAGGTGCCCATGGCCCAGCGCATGGCCGCCGGCTACGACCTGCTCTACCGGCTCGGCAAGGACTACGAGAAGCCCGAGTTCAACATCAAGTCGGTGAAGGTCGACGGTGAAGATGTGGTGATCCAGGAGGCCGTCGAGCTCGACAAGCCGTTCTGCGAGCTGCGCCGCTTCAAGCGCTTCACCGACGAACCGCACATTCTCAAGACGCTCAAGAGCCAGCCCGTGGTGCTGATCGTGGCGCCGCTGTCGGGCCATTACTCCACGCTGTTGCGCGACACCGTGCGCACCATGCTGCAGGACCACAAGGTCTACATCACCGACTGGAAGAACGCGCGCCTCGTGCCGCTGTCGGAAGGCGAGTTCCACCTCGACGACTACATCAACTACGTGCAGGAGTTCATCCGCCGCCTGCAGGCCGAATATGGCAACTGCCACGTGGTGAGCGTGTGCCAGCCGACCGTGCCGGTGCTGGCTGCCGTGTCGCTGATGGCCAGCCGCGGCGAGCAGCTGCCGCTGACCATGACCATGATGGGCGGGCCCATCGATGCGCGCAAGTCGCCCACCGCGGTCAACAACCTCGCGATGAACAAGAGCTTCGAGTGGTTCGAGAACAACGTGATCTATCGCGTACCGCAGGGCTTCCCCGGCGCAGGCCGCAAGGTCTATCCCGGCTTCCTGCAGCACACCGGCTTCGTGGCAATGAACCCCGACCGCCACGCCAGCAGCCACTACGACTACTTCAAGGACCTGATCAAGGGCGACGACGCCAGTGCCGAGGCGCACCGCAAGTTCTACGACGAGTACAACGCCGTGCTCGACATGGACGCCGATTACTACCTCGAAACCATTCGCACCGTGTTCCAGGAGTTCAACCTGGTCAATGGCACCTGGGACGTCAAGAACCCCAAGGGCCAGGTGGAGCGCGTGCATCCGCAGGACATCCATTCCACCGCCCTGCTCACGATCGAAGGCGAACTCGACGACATCTCGGGCTCGGGCCAGACCGAAGCCGCGCACAGCCTGTGCACCGGCATCGCCGACGACAAGCGCGAGCACTACGAAGTCAAGGGCGCAGGCCACTACGGCATCTTCAGCGGCCGCCGCTGGCGCGAACTGGTCTATCCGAAGGTGCTGAAGTTCATCGCGGCCAACGACCAGCCGCAAAGCCGTGCCGGCAACCGTGGCGGCCTCGCAGCAGAGGACACGATCAAGCCGGAGCGCAAGGCAGCCGCCGTCGCGGCCAAGAAAGTTCCAGTGAAGAAGGCCGCGAGCGTGGCCGTGAAGAAAAGGCCGACTGCGCGCTGAAGCGCGCGCAGCTTCACCCCATGGACGGGCTCGCCGCACGCATCAACGACGCGCTGCCTCAAACGCAGTGCACGCGGTGCGGCTACCCGGATTGCGCAAGCTACGCCCAGGCCGTGGCCGGCGGCGAGGCCGGTATCAACCAGTGCCCGCCGGGCGGTGCCGAAGGCATCGAGCGGCTCGCGCAACTCACCGGCCGCGCCGCCCTTCCCCTCGATGCCCAATTCGGCACCGAAGGCCCGCGTGCCATGGCGGTCATCGACGAAGCCTGGTGCATCGGCTGCACGCTGTGCCTCGATGCCTGCCCCACCGACGCCATCGTCGGCATCAACAAGCGGATGCACACCGTGATCGAAGCCCACTGCACGGGCTGCGAGTTGTGCATTCCGGTCTGCCCCGTCGACTGCATCTCGCTCGAAGTCGAGACGCCCGGCCTCAGTGGCTGGCAGGCCTGGTCGACTGAACAGGCTGTCAGCGCGCGGCGCCGCTACGAGGTGCATGGCCGGCACCGCAACACCGACGCGCGGCTGGCCGACAAGGCGCCCGAGCCCGAAGCCCTGCAAGACGCCGGCGCCCGCAAGCGCGCCATCGTCGAAGCCGCACTGGCGCGTGCCCGCGCCGCCTCGCAACAACGACAACGCCCGCCGACCACCATCACCAAGCCATGACACTCGACACCCTGCTCATCTACGTCGTCGCCTCGCTCGCGTTGGCCCTGATTCCGGGGCCGACGATGCTGCTGGCGCTGTCCAACGGCATCGAAGGCGGCATGCGCCGTGCAAGTTGGGGGATTGCCGGCGCGTCGCTCGGCAGCGTCACGCTGATCGCCGTCGTCGCGCTCGGGCTGGGCTCGCTGCTCGCGGCTTCGGAGTGGCTCTTCAACGCGATCCGCATCGCCGGCGTGGCGTACCTCGTGTGGCTGGGCATCAAGCTCTGGCGCAGCGAGGCCGCCGACCTCGGCACGGCGCTGGCCAAGTCGCCGCTCGAGGTCCGGCCACAGGGCCGCGTGGCACTGATGCGCAGCCTCGCGGTGGCATTGTCGAATCCGAAGACGGTGCTGTTCTTCGCCGCCTTCCTGCCGCAGTTCATCGACATCGCGAAACCGCAAGGCCCGCAGTACCTGCTGCTGGGCACGGTGTTCGTCGCACTCGACACCTGCGTGATGCTGGCCTATGCGTCGGCCGGCACGCAGGCCGTGCGCTTTCTCTCGCAGCGCGGCCTCAAGGCCATGAACCGCAGTTGCGCAGCCGGCATGTGGCTGCTCGCGGCTACGCTTGCGGTGTGGCGCCGCCCCGGCGCATAGCAAAAGCTCTCCCCCAGGCTTCGCGCACTTCGTGTCGCTCCACCACCCCCCTTCCGGGGGCAACACCTGCGGCCCGGCAAAGCCGGTTCCGCGGTGTTAGCGGAAATCGAGTTTCATGCTCTTCGCTTGAAGAGCATCAGCAGCACACCAGCCAAGACGACGGCCACGGCGTACCACTCGAAGCGAGTGACCGTCTCGTTGGCGATCCACACGCCCAGCAGCATCGCGATCACCGGATTGACGAAGGTGTAGCTCGCGGCCAGCGCAGCAGGCGCCTTCGCGAGCAGCACCATGTAGGCGTTGAAGGCAATCAACGAACCGAACACCACGAGGTAGATCCACGCGGCGACCGCTTCGGGCTGCAGCGGCCAGCTCATCGTTTCGCCGGACATCGCGGCAAGCCCCATCAGCACCAGGCCGCCGCAAAGCATCTCGCTCGCAAAGCCCATCGCGCCGGGCGCCAGCAGCAGGCTGCGCTGGCTCAGCACACTGCCCAGCGACCAGCAGACGCAGGCGATGCAGATGGCGATCAGCCCCTCGGGCGAGGAACGGAAACCGCTGCCCTGCGTCAGCATCAGCACGCCGACGAGGCCGAGCGCGATACCAGCGGCCTCCAGCCGCGACGGCCTCACGCCCCAGATCAGGTTCATCAGCGCAATCAGCAGCGGGATCACCGCGATGAACGCCACCACCAGCCCCGAGCCGATCGACACCTCGGCATTCGCCGTGCCGCCCATGCCACCGCCGAGCATCAGCGCGCCGACGACGAAGGCATTGCGCCACTGCGCGAGCGATGGCCACGGTGCGCCGCGCCAGCGCATCCAGAGCGCCAGCAGCGCGCCCGCGAGCAGGAAGCGCGAGCCCATCTGCAGAAACGGCGGAAAACTGATCAGGGCGTACTTGATCGCGAGGTAGGTCGAGCCCCAGACCATCCACGTGGCGGCGAGACAGAGCCACAGCAGCGGCGGCAGCCGAGGGCGCGCGGCAATGGGTGCAGCTTGGGCGGGAGAAGCGAGAGTCGGCATGTGGAGAGTGTTTCTTCTTGGTGTGAGATGCCGGTCATGGTATGAAAGCGATCCCCCGGCAGCCATGCGAGATTCATGGTTCTGCCCTCGCCAAACCGTCGATTTAAAGGAGTTGCATGGACTTTTCCTTAAACCCCGCCCTGGACGCCCACGACACCCGCATCCTCGCCGAACTGCAGAACGACGCGCGCCTGACCATGGCAGAACTGGGCCGCCGCGTGCACCTGAGCCAGCCCGCCGTGACCGAGCGCGTAAAGAAGCTCGAAGCGGCAGGCGTCATCAGCGGCTACCGCGCGACGGTAAATCTAAGCAAGCTCGGCTACGGCATCCGCGCGATCATCCGCGTGGGCCGCGCCGACTACGCGCGTGTGGTCGAGCTGGTGCAGCAGACGCCCGAATGCGTCAATGCCTACAACGTGACCGGCGACGACAGCTGGATCCTCGAGATCGCGGTGATCGACGTGAGCCACCTCGATGCGGTAGTCACCAAGTTCTGCATCCTCACCGAGACGGCGACCTCGATCATCCTGAACCCGGCGCGCGAGCACCAGCCGATGCTGCCGCCTCAGCGTTCGGACGTCAGGCCGCCGATCAAGAAAGTACTCAACGCGTAGCGGCCAGCGCGCTGAAGGCTGCCACCACCTCGGGTGGCGCCTGCACCATCTCGATCAGCACGCCCTCGCCCGCGATCGGAAACTCGTCGCTCGCCTTCGGATGCAGGAAGCAGATGTCGAAGCCGGCCGCGCCCTTGCGGATGCCGCCGGGCGCAAAGCGAACGCCCTGCGCCGTGAGCCACTCGACGGCCCTGGGCAGGTCGTCGATCCACAGGCCCACGTGGTTGAGCGGCGTGGTGTGGACGGCGGGCTTCTTCTCGGGGTCCAACGGCTGCATGAGGTCGACCTCGACCTTGAACGGCCCCGCGCCCATCGCGCAGATGTCTTCGTCGACGTTCTCGCGCTCGCTCTTGAAGGTGCCCGTGACTTCGAGCCCCAGCATGTCGACCCAGAGCTTCTGCAGCCGCAGCTTGTCCGTGCCGCCGATGGCGATCTGCTGGATGCCCAGCACCTTGAAGGGTCGTGCGTTGGTGCTCATGCCGCGCAGCCTTCCGGCTGCTCCTGCACCTGCCGCGCATTGAGCCCGAGCTTGCCCAGCAGCACCGTGTCGGCCTCGACGTCGGGGTTGCCGGTAACCAGCAGCTTGTCGCCGTAGAAGATCGAATTCGCGCCGGCCATGAAGCACAGCGCCTGCACCGCATCGCCCATCTGCTGGCGCCCGGCCGAGAGCCGCACGCGCGCGGTCGGCATGGTGATGCGGGCCACTGCGATCATGCGCACGAAGTCGAACGGATCGACCGGCTCCGAATCGGCCAGCGGCGTGCCGGGCACGCGCACCAGGCTGTTGATGGGCACCGACTCGGGGTACGGGTTCAGGTTGGCCAGCTGCGCGATCAGCCCCGCGCGGTGCACCGGCGCCTCGCCCATGCCGACGATGCCGCCGCAGCACACGCTGATGCCGGCGCTGCGCACATGGGCCAGGGTGTCGAGCCGGTCCTGGTAGGTGCGCGTGTCGACCACGTCGGTGTAGTACTCGGGCGCGGTGTCGAGGTTGTGGTTGTAGTAGTCCAGGCCCGCGGCCTTGAGCTGGTGCGCGTGGTGCGGCTCCAGCATGCCGAGCGTGGCGCAGGTCTGCAGGCCCAGCCCCTTCACGGCCTCGACCAGCACCGCCACCTTCTCGACGTCGCGGTCTTTCGGCGCCCGCCATGCGGCGCCCATGCAGAAGCGCGTGGCGCCGGCGTCCTTGGCGGCCTGCGCGGCGCGCACCACCTCGTCGACTTCCATGAGCTTCTGCGCCTTCACGCCGGTGTCGAACTCGGCCGACTGCGGGCAGTAGCCGCAGTTCTCGGGGCAACCGCCGGTCTTGACCGAGAGCAGCGTCGCCAGTTCGATGTCGCCTTCCGGGAAGTGCTGGCGATGCACGGTCTGCGCCTCGAACAGCAGGTCCATCAGCGGCTTGTCGAGCAGCGCCTGTATCGCTTCGACCGTCCATGGCCCTTGCGGCGCCGCGGCCTTCGCAGGCCGGTGCAGCGTGATCGTTTGTTGCAGGTCGTTGGCACCCATCAGTTGAACTCCAGAATGATCTGATCGACGGCGAGCGACTCGCCCTTTTCCGCCGAAATCTTGCCCACCACGCCGTCCTGCGAAGCGAACAGCACGTTTTCCATCTTCATGGCCTCGATCACGGCCAGCTTCTCGCCGGCCCGCACCTGCTGCCCCGGCTGCACCGACACCTCGACCAGCAGGCCCGGCATCGGCGACATCAGGAACTTGCTCAGGTCCGGCGGCGCCTTGTAGGGCATGAGTTCGAGCAGCCGCGCGCCCAGCGGCGACAGCACCATCGCCTCGATCTGCGTGCCGTCGTGCGACACGCGCAGCGCCAGCGGGTTCTTGCCCGCCCCGCGCTCGACCTGCGCGGTGAAGGGCCGGTCGTTGACCGTGCCCTGCACGCGGATGGCGCCGAGCGCAAAGCCGCTGTCGATCTTGTAGTTCTTGCCGCCGACGGCGACCGCGCTCGCGCCAGTCTTGCCGTGGAAATCGGTGACCGACACCGGGTGGTGCACATGCTTGCCTTCCGGCCCCATCTCCACCACGACGAACTGCTCCCCCACCTTCACGCCGTGACCTTCGAGCTGCCCGCTGATGCCCGATGCGCGCGCGCGGTAGCGGCGGTGCACGTAGGCCGCGAGCGCAACCAGAAACGACGGATCGGTGTGCGGCACGTCTTCCGCATGGAAGCCCTTGCCGTAGTGCTCGGCGATGAAGCCCGTGTTGAAGTCACCCGCCACGAACTTCGGATGCGCCAGCAGCGCCGCCTGGAACGGGATGTTGCTGCTGATGCCGCGGATCACGAAGCCGTTGAGCGCCTCGCGCATGCGGGCAATCGCATGCTGACGGTCCTTGCCGTGCACGATGAGCTTGGCGATCATCGAGTCGTAGTACATCGGGATCTCGCCGCCATCGTACACGCCGGTGTCCACGCGCACGCCGTTTAGGTGCTCGGTGTCGCTTGCGAACATGGTCTCGGCCGGCGGCTGGAACTTCACCAGGCGGCCGGTCGAAGGCAGGAAGCTGCGGAACGGGTCCTCGGCGTTGATGCGGCATTCGATGGCCCAGCCGTTGCGCTTCACCTGCTCCTGCGTGAGCGGCAGCTGCTCACCGGCCGCCACGCGGATCATCAGCTCCACCAGGTCGAGGCCGGTGATGCACTCCGTGACCGGGTGCTCCACCTGCAGCCGCGTGTTCATTTCCAGGAAGTAGAAGCTCTGGTCCTTGCCGACCACGAACTCCACCGTGCCCGCGCTCTGGTACTTCACGGCCTTGGCCAGTTGCACCGCCTGCTCGCCCATCGCGCGGCGGGTGGCATCGGAGATGAAGGGCGACGGCGCCTCCTCGATCACCTTCTGGTGGCGGCGCTGGATCGAGCATTCGCGCTCGTTCAGGTAGATCACGTTGCCGTGCGAATCGCCCAGCACCTGGATCTCGATGTGGCGCGGCTCCTCGACGAACTTCTCGATGAACACGCGGTCGTCGCCGAAGCTGTTGCGCGCCTCGTTGCGGCAGGAGGTGAAGCCCTCGAAGGCCTCGTTGTCGTTGAAGGCCACGCGCAGGCCCTTGCCGCCTCCGCCGGCCGAGGCCTTGATCATCACCGGATAGCCGATGTCCTTCGCGATCTCGACCGCGCGCTCGGCCGTCTCGATGGCGTCGTTCCAGCCCGGAATGGTGTTGACCTTGGCCTCGTTCGCGAGCTTCTTGGAGGCGATCTTGTCGCCCATGGCGGCGATCGAATAGTGCTTCGGCCCGATGAAGGCGATGCCCTCCTCCTCGACCTTGCGCGCGAAAGCTTCGTTCTCCGAGAGGAAGCCGTAGCCCGGATGCACGGCCTCGGCGCCGGTCTTCTTGCAGGCCGCGATGATGCGGTCGGCCTGCAGGTAGCTCTCGCGGCTGGGCGCGGCACCGATGTGCACGGCCTCGTCGGCCAGCTCGACGTGGCGGGCTTCCTTGTCGGCGTCGGAGTAGACGGCGACGGTGAGGATGCCCATCTTCTTCGCGGTCTGAATCACGCGGCAGGCGATTTCCCCGCGGTTGGCAATGAGTATTTTCTTGAACATCTAGGGTCTCCGCGGGGTCTCAGCGGTTGATAAACATCGAATACACCGGCGGCGCTTGCGCGCGGTCGACGAACACGTAGGCCGTACCGTCGGAGCAGAAGTTCGCCACTTCGGCGTTGCTGCCGTCGGCAAGATCGACCCAGTTGTCGATCTGCAGGAACAGGCGCCCGGCGGGCATCTGCTGCGCGCCGTTGGCCGTCCAGTACGGCACGCCGCCGCTCTTGGTACGCCACGCGCTCGCCCAGTCGTGGGGGTGCGCGACCTCCTCCGGCAGTTCGGAATGGGCCTGGTAGTCGTAGAAGGCCTCTTCGAGTTCCGAAGGCGCGCCATCGTCGTCGGCACGCCATCCCGTGATGGAGATTTCGCGCAGCAAGGCGGGCGGTCCTTCGGCAGGATCCGAAGGCGGCGCAGTGGGCCCGGTCCCCAGCTCGGCGCGCTGCACGACGAATGCGGCGTTCGCGCCTCCGTCGGGCTCCCAGAAGCTGCAGATGCTGTCCCACTCGCACTTGAACAGGAACAGCACCTCGCCATCTGCGAGTGGCAGCGCGTCGCCATCCGCGGGCAGCTGCGCGAGGTGGCTCATGGCGCGATTGCATTCGCGGCAGACCGGCCACAAACGACGGGGCAGTCCCCAGGGCAGACCGCCCAGCTTGGGCACCAATCCAGGTTCCGCACCCTCGCGGAACTGGGGGTAGTGGCTGCGCATACGGCTCAGAGCGGAATGTTGCCGTGCTTGCGCCACGGGTTCTCGAGCTTCTTCTCGCGCAGCATCACGAGCGAGCGGCAGATGCGCTTGCGCGTTTCGTGCGGCAGGATCACGTCGTCGATGTAGCCGCGCGCGCCCGCCACGTACGGGTTGGCGAAGCGCGCCTTGTACTCGGCCTCGCGGGCGGCCAGCTTCTCGGGGTCGTTCTTGTCCTCGCGGAAGATGATTTCCACCGCGCCCTTGGCGCCCATCACCGCGATCTCGGCGCGCGGCCAGGCGAGGTTGACGTCGCCGCGCAGGTGCTTGGAGGCCATCACGTCGTAGGCGCCGCCGTAGGCCTTGCGCGTGATGACGGTGATCTTCGGCACCGTGCACTCCGCATACGCGTAGAGCAGCTTGGCGCCGTGCTTGATGATGCCGCCGTACTCCTGGCCCGTGCCGGGCATGAAGCCGGGCACGTCGACGAAGGTGACCACCGGGATGTTGAAGGCATCGCAGAAGCGCACGAAGCGCGCGGCCTTGATGCTCGACTTGATGTCGAGGCAGCCCGCCAGCACCAGCGGCTGGTTGGCCACGATGCCGATGGTCTGGCCTTCCATGCGGGCAAAGCCGATCACGATGTTCTTCGCATAGTCGGGCTGCAGCTCGAAGAAATCGCCGTCGTCCACCACCTTGAGGATCAGCTCCTTGATGTCGTAGGGCTTGTTCGGGTTGTCGGGCACCAGCGTGTCGAGCGAATAGTCGGGCCGGTCGGCCGGGTCGCCCTGGCCGTTGTTGCCCAGGCGCACCGGCGGCTTCTCGCGGTTGTTGAGCGGCAGGTAGTTGTACAGGCGGCGCAGCATCATCAGCGCCTCGACGTCGTTCTCGAACGCCATGTCGGCCACGCCGCTGCGCGTGGTGTGGGTGACGGCGCCGCCGAGCTCTTCGGCAGTGACGCTTTCATGTGTCACGGTCTTCACCACCTCAGGGCCGGTAACGAACATGTAGCTCGAGTCCTTCACCATGAAGATGAAGTCTGTCATGGCCGGCGAATACACCGCGCCGCCCGCGCAGGGGCCCATGATCATGCTGATCTGCGGCACCACGCCCGAGGCCATCACGTTGCGCTGGAACACGTCGGCATAGCCGCCGAGCGAGGCCACGCCCTCCTGGATGCGCGCGCCGCCCGAGTCATTGAGACCGATGACTGGTGCACCGACCTTCATGGCCTGGTCCATCACCTTGCAGATCTTCTCGGCATGGGCCTCGCTGAGCGCGCCGCCGAAGACGGTGAAGTCCTGGCTGAACACGAACACGAGGCGGCCGTTGATCATCCCGTAGCCGGTGACCACGCCGTCGCCGGGGATCTTCTGCTCGGCCATGCCGAAGTCCACCGAGCGGTGCTCGACGAACATGTCCCACTCCTCGAAGGTGCCGTCGTCGAGCAGCAGCTCGATGCGTTCGCGCGCCGTGAGTTTGCCCTTGGCGTGCTGCGCGTCGATGCGCTTCTGCCCGCCGCCGAGACGCGCCTGGGCGCGGCGCTTTTCGAGTTGTTCGATCAGTTCTTGCATGGTGTGCTTCCGAAGCTGTGGTCCTGAATTTCGTTTGTGGTCTTGGTCATGGCCTGGCGGTGATTGCGGCCGCCGCAAGCAGCTGGCGCGCTGCCGTCGATGCAGGCAGCGCGCCCTCGGCCACCTGCTGCGTGAGCTCGGGTAGCAGCTCGCGCACCTGCGGGTGATGCCTGAAGGCGTGCTTGAGCCCGGCGTCGATGCGCTCCCACATCCACGCGGTGGCCTGCTTCTCGCGGCGCCTGGCGAGCTTGCCGTTGGCCGTCTGCAGTTGCCTGAATTGGGTGACGGCGTCCCAGAAGGCATCGACGCCGGTCCCGGCCAATGCGCAGAGCTGCAGCACCCTCGGCAGCCAAAAGCGCACCTGCTCGCCGCTGTGCGCGTCATGCACCGCATGCGCGTGGTCCGGGTTGCCCTGGTGGCCGAAAAGGCGCAGCGCCGAGGTGATCTGCGCCTGCGCGCGCGTCGCGGCGTCCTTGTCGATGTCGGCCTTGTTGATGACGACGAGGTCGGCGAGCTCCATCACGCCCTTCTTGATGGCCTGCAGGTCGTCGCCCGCGTTGGGCAGCTGCATCAGCACGAACATGTCGGTCATGCCGGCCACGGCCGTTTCGCTCTGGCCCACGCCCACGGTCTCGACGATCACGATGTCGTAGCCCGCGGCCTCGCACACCAGCATCGCCTCGCGCGTCTTCTCGGCCACGCCACCGAGCGTGCCGCTCGACGGGCTGGGCCGGATGTAGGCGCGCTCGTGCACCGAGAGGTGCTCCATGCGCGTCTTGTCGCCGAGGATGGAGCCACCCGAGACGGTGGACGAGGGGTCGATGGTGAGCACCGCCACGCGATGCCCCTTGCCGATCAGCAGCAGGCCCAGCGTCTCGATAAAGGTCGACTTGCCGACGCCCGGCACGCCCGAGATGCCGAGGCGGAACGATTTGCCGGTGCGCGGCAGCAGCGCGGTGAGCAGTTCGTCGGCCTGCGCGCGGTGATCGGCACGGGTCGATTCGAGCAGCGTGATCGCCTTGGCGATCGCGCGGCGCTGCGACATGCCCGACGTATCGACGACCGCGCCTTCCAGCGCCTGCACGGTGTTCAGCACGCGTCCTCCGGAGACACGCGCCAGCGGTAGTGCAGGTCGACGCCCTCCTCGCCTTCGAGCACGAAGCCATGGCGCAGGTAGAAGCGGTTGGCGTCGCTCTGCACGAGCGCGGTGAGCTTGATGTCCAGTTGCTGCTGGCGCGCCTGCGCCTTGGCCCACTCGAGCACCCATTCGCCGATGCCCAGGCCCTGGAAGCCCGTGCGCAGGTAAAGGTGGTCGAGCCGAAGGGCGTCGGTGCCCTCGGGCTTGAGCGTGACGAAGCCGACGCGCAGCTCGCCGTCGAGCACGATGTGATGCATGAAGGGCACGACGAAACCGGCCTGCAGCCGTTCGCGCGAGCGCGCGGGATCGAAGCGCCCCACGCGCTCCAGGCTGGGGCGCATCGCATCGACGCGCAGGGCCAGCATGGCCTCGAAATCGCTGGATTCCACCGGCTGCAGCGACAGCCGAGACAAGAGATCGCCCACGCTCTGCTTCTCAGGCCGAGACCGCCGCGCGGATCTGTTCCAGCACGTCCTTGGCGCTGGCCGGAATGGGCGTGCCCGGACCGTAGATGCCCTTGACGCCGGCTTCGTAGAGAAAGTCGTAGTCCTGCCGCGGAATCACGCCGCCGACGAACACGATGATGTCGTCCGCGCCCTGCTTCTTCAGTTCGTTGATGATGGCGGGCACCAGCGTCTTGTGGCCGGCCGCGAGCGTGCTCACGCCGACGGCATGCACGTCGTTCTCGATGGCTTGGCGCGCGCATTCCTCGGGGGTCTGGAACAGCGGCCCCATGTCGACGTCGAAGCCCAGGTCGGCAAATGCAGTGGCCACCACCTTGGCGCCGCGGTCGTGCCCGTCCTGCCCAAGCTTGGAGATCATCACGCGCGGGCGTCGGCCCTGTTCCTCGGCGAAGGCGTTGATTTCGGTCTTGAGGGCTTCCCAGCCTTCGGCCGAGTCGTAGGCAGCTGCGTACACACCGGTCACCTTTTGCGTGTCGGCCCGATGGCGGCCGAATGATTTTTCGAGCGCATCCGAAATCTCGCCCACCGTGGCGCGCAGGCGCACCGCATCGATGCTGAGTGCGAGCAGGTTGCCGGTGCCGTTCTCCGCGGCTTCGGTCAGCGCGTCGAGCGCGGCCTGCACCTTGGCGCTGTCGCGCGAGGCGCGGATCTTCTGCAGCCGCGCCACCTGCTGCTCGCGCACCATCACGTTGTCGATGGAGAGGCTGTCGATCGCATCCTCGGTCTTGAGCTTGTACTTGTTGACGCCCACGATCACGTCCTTGCCCGAGTCGATGCGCGCCTGCTTCTCGGCCGCGGCCGCCTCGATCTTGAGCTTGGCCCAGCCGCTGTCGACCGCCTTGGTCATGCCGCCCATCGCCTCGACCTCTTCGATGATGGCCCAGGCCGCATCGGCCATGTCCTGCGTGAGCTTCTCCATCATGTAGCTGCCGGCCCAGGGGTCGATCACGTTCGTGATGTGCGTCTCTTCCTGGATGATGAGCTGCGTGTTGCGCGCGATGCGGGCGCTGAACTCGGTGGGCAGCGCGATGGCTTCGTCGAGCGCATTGGTGTGCAGCGACTGCGTGCCGCCGAACACCGCGGCCATCGCCTCGATGGTGGTGCGCACCACGTTGTTGTACGGGTCCTGCTCGGTGAGGCTCCAGCCCGAGGTCTGGCAGTGCGTGCGCAGCATCAGGCTCTTGGGGTTCTTGGGGTTGAACTCCTTCATGATGCGGCACCACAGCAGGCGCGCTGCGCGCATCTTGGCGACTTCAAGATAGAAGTTCATGCCGATGGCCCAGAAGAAGCTCAGGCGCCCCGCAAAGCCGTCGACGTCCAGGCCCTTGGCCAGCGCGGTCTTCACGTACTCCTTGCCGTCGGCCAGCGTGAAGGCCAGTTCCAGCGCCTGGTTGGCGCCGGCTTCCTGCATGTGGTAGCCGCTGATCGAGATCGAGTTGAACTTGGGCATCTTCTGCGCCGTGTACTCGATGATGTCGCCGATGATCCGCATGCTCGGCGCTGGCGGAAAGATGTAGGTGTTGCGGACCATGAACTCCTTGAGGATGTCGTTCTGGATGGTTCCGCTGAGCTGGTCTTGCGCCACGCCCTGCTCTTCGGCCGCGACCACGTAGCCCGCGAGCACCGGCAGCACGGCGCCGTTCATCGTCATCGACACGCTGACCTTGTCCAGCGGGATCTGGTCGAACAGGATCTTCATGTCCTCGACCGAATCGATCGCCACGCCGGCCTTGCCGACGTCGCCCGTCACGCGCGGGTGGTCGCTGTCGTAGCCGCGGTGGGTGGCCAGGTCGAAGGCCACGCTCACGCCCTGGCCGCCGGCGGCCAGCGCCTTGCGATAGAAGGCGTTGGATTCCTCGGCGGTCGAGAAGCCCGCATACTGGCGGATGGTCCAGGGGCGCACCGCGTACATGGTGGCCTGCGGGCCGCGCAGGTAGGGCTCGAAGCCGGGCAGTGTGTCGGTGTACTTCAGGCCCTGCAGGTCGGCCGCGGTGTACAGCGGCTTCACCGCGATGCCGTCGGGCGTGATCCAGTTCAGCGCATTCACGTCGCCGCCCGGCGCTGACTTGGCAGCGGCCTTGGCCCAGGCTTCGAGATCGGCGGGCTTGAAAGAGGGTTCGGGTGTACTGCTCATGAAGGGGCCGTTCGCAGGGTCTTTCAGGGTATTCGCAAATTCGCCTGCACGGATTTGCAAGCCGGCCGCGAGTCTAACCGATCCATAATTATTAATTCAAACCCCATTTTTGCAGTACAGTCCGGCCCATGTCCGCCGTTACCCTCACCCCCCGCGCCCTCTACGAAGAGGTGGCCGAGCTGTTGCGCCAGCGGATCTTCCGCCGCGAGCTGGAGCCCGGCAGCTGGATCGACGAACTCAAGCTGGCCGAGGAATACGGCATCAGCCGCACGCCGCTGCGCGAGGCCTTGAAAGTGCTGGCGGCCGAGGGCCTGGTCACGATGAAGGTGCGGCGCGGCGCCTACGTCACCGAGGTGTCGGAGCAGGACCTGGCCGACGTCTACCACCTGCTCTCACTGCTGGAAAGCGATGCCGCCGGCGTGGTGGCCGAGCGTGCCACCGACGCGCAGCGTGCGGAGCTGAAGGCGCTGCATGCCGAGCTGGAAGCCGCGGTCGGAAACCGCGAGCATTTCTTCGCGATCAACGAGCGCTTCCACATGCAGCTGCTGGCCATCGCCAACAACAAGTGGCGCGACCAGATGGTGGCCGACCTGCGCAAGGTGATGAAGCTCAACCGGCACAACTCGCTGTTGAAGGCGGGGCGCATTGCGGAGTCGCTGGCGGAGCACCGCTCGGTGATGGCCGCCATCGAGGCGCGCGACGCGGATGCCGCCATGGCCCGCATGCGGGAGCACTTCCAGAACGGCCTCGAAGCCGCGAACTGAAACCTGCCAGCGCGGCGCCGCGCCGGCGAGGAACACCTCCATGGCGCATTGGAATGCGGCCGGGGCTACGTGCTGAAGCTGAGCAATCAGGGCCGGGCGCCCCTCATTCCTGGCTCGAGGTTCCTGCTTCCCCGGCGAGACGCTGCGCCGTCTCCAGCAGCAGCGGCGCGATGCGCACCACCATCGTGTCCTTGGGCAGCAGGTATGCGGGGCCGGCACAGCTCACTGAGTAGCGTTCGCCGCGCGGGCCCTGCAGTGCGAAGGCGATGGCGTGGATGTGCGGATTCCATTCGCCGAAAGAGCTGCAGTAGCCCAGCCGGGCGTACTCGTCGAGGCCGGCCATCAGGCTGGGCTCGATGGCGCTCCAGCTCTCCCCGCTCTCGGCTCGGATCTGCGCCAGCAGTTCGGCCTGGTCCTGCGCCGGCAACGCCGCCAGGTAGGCGCGCCCGGCGGCCGAGGTGGCGATGGTCATGCGCGTGCCCACCTCGATGCGCGAGCTGATGACCATGGAACGCGGCCGCACCGAATCGATGATGAGCATGTCGAGTTCGTCGCGCACGCCCATGTGCACGCTCACGCCGGCCGATTCCGACAGCGCCGCCAGGTGCGGCCGCGCCACCGTGCGCAGGTCGAATTGGCGCAGGTAGCGGCTGCTCATGTCGAGTAGCGCCGGGCCGAGGCTGAAGCGCTCGCTGTCCTGCGACTGTCGCAAATACCCCGCACTCACCAGCGTGGCGGTGAGCCGCGACACCGTGGCCTTGGGGATGCCCGTGGTGTCAGCCAGTTCGCGATTGCCTATGGGTGCCGATGCCATGCCGATGACCCTGAGGAGAGCCAGGCCCCTGGCGAGCGCACTTACCTCTTCTTTGCCGCCAACCGCGTCATTCATTTATCCAAACCTTTTTATGTCCCTGATGCTCCTCATTTTTCAGCAAAAAACGGTTGACGCGCCACTTATCGCGAAGTAGAGATTTCGGAACAATGTTTCAACAAGAGGCAGCAAGCCGCGGCGGGCCTGCTTTTGGGGAAAGCGTGCGATGCGTGTGGGGCTTCAGGCGGCTTGCGCAGCCGGCTCGCGCGCCATCGCCATCACCTCGTGCGCAGGCAGCATCTTGAGCCGGTGATCGCTCCAGACCTGGCGCCAGCGCCGCGCGCCCGGCAAGCCGTTGCGCAGGCCCAGCATGTGCCGCGCGATCGACCACCACTGCGTGCCATGCTCGGCCGCCTCGCGCGCCATGTAGTCGCACATCAGCGACTCGACCTCGTCGCGCGTCAGCGATTGCGCTTCTGCGCCGTAGAACTCTGCGTCCCACTCGGCCAGCCACCAGGGGTTGTGATACGCCTCGCGCCCGACCATCACGCCGTCGAGCAGGCGCAGGTGTTCATGCACCTGTGCGCTGACCGAGATACCGCCGTTGATGGAAAACCGCAGCGACGGAAACTCGTGCTTCAGCCGGTGCACCAGCTCGTAGCGCAGCGGCGGAATCTCGCGGTTCTGCTTCGGGCTCAGTCCCTTCAGCCACGCATTGCGCGCGTGCACGATGAAGGTCTGGCAACCAGCCTCGCTCACCTGGCCCACGAAGTCGCGCACGAATTCGTAGCTCTCGATCTTGTCGATGCCGATGCGGTGCTTGACCGTGACGGGCACGCTCACCACATCGACCATCGCCTTCACGCAGTCGGCCACCAGTTGCGGCTCGTTCATCAGGCAGGCGCCGAAAGCGCCGCGCTGCACGCGCTCGCTCGGGCAGCCGCAGTTCAGGTTGATCTCGTCGTAGCCCCACTCTTCGCCGAGCTTCGCGCAGTGCGCGAGGTCCGCCGGCTCGCTGCCGCCCAGCTGCAGTGCGACCGGGTGTTCCTCGGCGTGGAAGCGCAGGTGCCGGGGCACGTCGCCATGCACCAGCGCACCGGTCGTCACCATCTCGGTGTAGAGCAATGCTTGGCGCGACAGAAGGCGATGGAAGTACCGGCAATGGCGGTCCGTCCAATCCATCATCGGCGCGACCGACAAGCGGCCGGCCCAGGTGTGTTCAGTGTCCATAGATAACGATGACTTGCCGCTTCAGGTCCCGCCGAAACAGCAGAACATTTTTCAAGCGCAAGGCGCGCACGGCGAATGCCCGCATTTTGCCCCCTGCGCCAGCGCCGCCGCACGCAGGGCTGCGGCGCATCAACGCTCGCGCGCGGCGCGGCGCAGCACCTGGGTGATCGGCTCCACCATGTACTGGAGCGCGGTGTGCTCCTCTCCCCGCAGGTAGATTTCGGCAGGCATGCCGGCGAGCAGCTTCAGGTCTCCCGCCGTCGCGAGAGAAGCCGGGTCGGCCTCGACCAGCACCGAGTAGTAGGGAGCGCCGGTCGCATGGTCGATCAGGCGGTCGCCCGACACATAGATCACCTTGCCGTGCACCAATTGCGTGGTGCGGTACTTGAATGCCGTGAACCGGATGTCGGCCGGCTGCCCGCGTTGAATCCGCCCGATGTCCTCGGGGCGGACGCGCGCATCGGTCACCAGGCGGGTGTCGTCCGGCACCACGTCGGCGATGGTCTCGCGAGGCGGGATCACCGCGCCGGGCGTCGAATACTTCAGATCGATGATCTCGCCGCTGGCCGGCGCCGTGATCACCTGGCGCGCCGAGGCGTCGGCCGACTTGCGCCGCTCCTGCTCGATCTCGGCCAGTCGCGCCGCCGTGACCTTGAGCTGGTCGCTCGCCTGCTGGCGGTAGTCGCTCTCGAGCGAGCGGATGCGCAGATCGGCATCGACCGTGCGCTGCTCGGCGCGCGCCAGCTCCGCGCGCCGCTCCTCGATCTTCACGCCGTAGTCGGCCACGGTGCCTTCGAGCTGCGCGATGCGCGTGGCCGAAATGAAGCCATCCTTGAGCAGCTTGCGGTTGGTCTCCAGATCGTTCTTCTGGAACTTCATTGACTCGCTCGCCTGCATGATCTGAGCGCGCAGCGCGCCGATCTCCTCGGCCACCTTCTCGCGCTGCGAACGCAGCAGGCGCACCTGCCCCACCAGCGCATCGCGCCGCGCCTCGAACAGCGCGCGCTCCTTGTCCAGTTGCGCTGCCAGGCGTGGGTCGGCCGCCGCTGTCTCGACCACGTCGGGAGCGAAGGTGATCGCGCGCGCCATGGTCTGCTCCGCATCGAGCCGCGCGAGGCTGGCGCGCTCGGTCTTGACGCGGTGGTCCAGCCGGTTCCTGTCAGCATCGACCGAGACGTCACCCAGCACCAGCAGGGGCTCGCCCAGCCGCACATGCTGGCCGTCGCGCACCAGGACCTCGCGCACGATGCCGCCTTCGGCATGCTGCACTGGGCGCCGGTTCAGATCCACCTTCACATAGGCCTGCGCCACCACGGCGGACGACAGCGGCGCGAAGCCCAGCCACGCGGCGGCCGGCAGAAATCCGCAGACCAGCACGGCCAGGCCCCAGTGCATCAGGCTGCGCGCTTCGCGCATATGCAGCGCCAGAGGGTCGTTGGCCGCGATGGCATGCGCCGCGTGAGTCATCGGACAACCTCCGTGCTGCGCACTGCGGTGCGAGCTTGCTTGGGGCGGCCCGGCGCGGCGCTCATGACACCTTCTCCGCAGGGCGCGACGGCATCATCACCACCTGGGCGCTGCCCGTGTTCTGACCCGAACGCCTGATCGTCTGCATCACCTCCGCCGCCGGTCCGTACTGCTTGACGCGGCCGGCCTCCAACACCAGGAGCTTGTCCATATGCTGCACCAGCGCGCTGCGGTGCGTGACGACGACCACCGTGACCTGCCCGCGCAGCGCCTTCAAGGCCTCGCCCAGCGCCAGTTCGCCCGCCCCGTCCAGGTTGGAGTTGGGCTCGTCCAGCACCAGCAGCTTCGGGTTGCCATAGAGCGCGCGCGCCAGCGCGATGCGCTGGCGCTGGCCCGGCGACAGCATCACGCCCATGTTGTCGACGACGGTGTCGTAGCCCTCGGGCAGCGCCAGGATCAGCGCATGCACGCCGGCACGCTGTGCCGCCTGCACGACCTTGTCCGCATCGACCTCGCCCAGCCGCGCGATGTTGTCGGCAACGGTGCCGGCGAACAGCTCGACATCCTGCGGCACATAGCCGAGCCAGGGGCCGAGTTCTTCGCGCGGCCATTGCGCGAGGTCGACCTCGTCCAGCCGTACGACACCTGCATGCGGTCGCCACAGGCCGGTCAACAGGCGCACCAGGGTCGACTTGCCGGCGCCGCTGGGGCCGGTGATGGCCAGCGACTCGCCGGGCTCCAGGCTCAGCGACACGCCCGCGAGGATCATCCGCTCGCCCTGCGGAGGCCGGAACACGAGGCCCTCCGCGTACAGGCGGCCACTCGGCGCCGGCAGCGCCATGCGTTGCGGCTGCCGCTCGGCGGCACCCAGCACCTCGGACAGGCGCGCGAAGGCGAGGCGCCCCTCGGCCAGCACGCGCCAACTCCCCACCACCTGTTCGACCGGCGCCAGCGCCCGGCCGAGCAGGATGGTGCAGGCCACCAGGATGCCCGGCGTGCCCTCGCCCGTGATGACGAGGTAGGCACCCAGTGCCTGCAACAGGACCTGCACCGCCTGGCGCGTGGTGCGCGTGAGCGCAGCCATCGCCACCGACTTGCGCGCGGTCGGCCCCTGCCGCGCGGCGACGCCGGCGTTGAGATCCCGCCAGCGCCCGATCACCGCCTCCCCCATTCCGAGCGATTGCGCCAGCTCCGCGTTTTGCATCGAGGATTCGAGGTAGCGCGTGGCCCTGGCGGCGTCCTTCTGCAGGGCTTCGATGTCGCGGCGCGTGATGCGGTCGTTCACCACGGCAAGGATGAGCATCAGCACCGACGCGGCGGCGGCGGCCATGCCCAGCATCGGATGCGCCATCCAGATGACCGCGACATAGACGAATGTCCATGGCACATCGAACAGGGCCAGCAGGCCCTGGGCGGAAAACAGGCTACGCAGCGCTGCGACGTCGCGCAAGCCTTCGGAAGGCACGCGCTCGGCGCGCCGCGCCGTGCGGGCCAGCATGACCTTGGCCACCACCGGAGACAGCTGATCGGCGATCAGATTGCCCGCGACGCCCTGCAGCCGGCTGCGCAGGTAGTCCAGCATCAGCATCAGGCCGAGCGCCACAGCGACGCCGATCAGCAGCACCAGCAGCGTCTCCCGGCTCTGGCTCGTCAGCACGCGGTCGAAAACCTGCAGCATGAAAAGCGCGGGGGCGAGCAGCAGCAGGTTCACGAAGAACGAGAAGCCCGCAACGAAAAGAAGCGGCCGCTCGAGAAGCTGGAGAAGAGGCTTCATGTCGATTTCTCTCTTGTGCCGCCACCCGCACCCGCGGGCGGCGGGCGATTTCTCACAGCCCGACCTTGATGTCGTTGCTGTCGAAGGTGTCGGCCGGATTGCTCAGCGTCAACGTCGCCACCAGCGTGCGGTTGGCGGCGCCCAGGCCGTCGGCGTCGTAATACAGGTTGCCCGTCGCGCTGTCGTAGATCACGTGCACGCCCGCCCCCACCACGTCTCCCGCGCCACCGCCGTTCAAGGACGCGAACTCGGCCGCCGACAGCGTGCTTCCGCTCGCAGTCGTGAGGGCCGTGAACGTGCCGCGCGACAGCTCGATCAGGTCGCCGCTCGCCGCCGATCCCGACGCATCGAAGTCGGTGATCGAATCCACAGCATTGGGTGCCGAGTCGAAAACGAAGGTGTCGTTGTCCGCGCCGCCGGTGAGTATGTCGGCGCCGGCTCCACCGACGATGCGGTCGTCGCCCGCAAGGCCGTTGATCACGTCGTTGCCGCCGCCGCCGCGCAATTGGTCATTCGACGCAGAACCGGTGATCGTGTCGGCGAAGGCCGTGCCGATGACGCCCTCGAAGTTCCTGTAGCTGTCGGTGCCGAGCCCGGCGGCGCTGGCATTGAAGCTCGTGCTGCTGCTGCTTTGCGTCAACGTGAACGTGAGCCCGGCGGTGCCGTCCGAGAAGTCGAGCAGGTCACCGGTGCCCCCTGCCCCATCGAGCGTGTCGTTGCCGGCGCCACCGCGGATGATGTCGTTCGAGGCGCTGCCGGTGAGAGTGTCGGCCAGGCCCGTTCCGATCACGCCTTCGATGTTCTGGTAGGTGTCGTTGTTGCCGAGTCCGCCGGTGCCGTTGACGATAGTGGTCGATGCGGCACTCTGGACCAGCGTGAAATTGACCGCCACGGTCCCATCCGAGAAGTCGAGCAGGTCCTCGGTGCCGGCACCGCCATCCATCGAGTCGTTGCTGCCCAGGCCGCCTCGCAGCACATCGTTGCCGGCACCGCCCGACAGGGTGTCGTTGCCGTCGCCGCCGATCAGGAGGTCGTTGCCGGAAGAGCCGAGCAGCGTGTCGGCTCCGTTGCCGCTGCCTCCGATGAAGACGTCACCGCCCGCACCGCCGGTCAGGTTGTCGGCGCCGCCGCGGCCATCGATGAAGGAGGCCTGGTAGGTGCCGGCCGCGCTGAGATCGATCGTGTCGGCTGCGTTGCCGTTGGACACGGCCATGACGTCGATCGTCGCCGTTGCTGTGGCGGTGCCGCCGGCCCCGTCCGACACGGTGTACTGGAAACTGCCGGCCGCGGCGCCCGCCGTGCTGCCGCTGGTGAAGCTGATCGTGCCGTTGGTGGCGTCCAGGGTCAGGCCCGAAATCCCGACCGCGCCGCTGACGCCTGTGATCGTCAACGCAAGACCGTCGATGTCGGTGTCGTTGCCGAGCAGCGAACTCGCCGACAGCGTGACCAGCGTGCTGCTGGACACGATGACCCTGTCGGTCGCGGCGACCGGGTCGTCGTTCACCGCGTTGACGGTGATGCTCGCCGTGTCGGTGGCGCTCGAGAACGCGGAGCTGCCTCCATTCGTCACAGTGCTGGCCGTGGTGCCCGCCGTGCCGCTCGTCTGGTCCCAGGCGTGGAAGGTGATGCCATTGCCGACTGTTCCATTGAAGTTCGGATTCGCCTGGAAGTAGACACGCGTGTTCGCGTCCGCGGCCAACAGCAGCGCGGACGCGTCCGACACCGCACCCACCGCTGCCCAGCTGGCGCCGCCGTTGGTGGAATACCACCAGCTTCCGTTGGAGGCATTCACCCCCGACAACGCGATGCCGGTGATGGCGCCGTTGTCCGCATCGGTCACGTTGTCGAGGCCGCCGGCCGGCGGATTCAGATTCACCAGGCTCGATACGAGCGTCCCGACGGCCCCGACCGGTGCGCCGGCATCCTCGTTGACCGACGCCAGAGCGGGTGTCGCGGCAGCATTCAGTACGGGGGCATCGTTGGTGCCGGCGATGGTCACGGTCACAACCCGGCTGGCGGTGCCGTCGGACGAGACTGCAGTGAAGCTGTCGCTGATCGATTGACCTGCGGCCAGTTGCTGGATCGCCGCCTGGCCATTGTTGGCCGTGTAGGTCCAGTTGCCGTCGGCTGCCAATGCGAAGCTGCCGTAGCCATTGCTGCCGGTAGTGCTCGCTTGGGGCGCGAAGTTCGACTGGCCCTGGTCGACATCGGCAATCGTCAGCGCACCACCGGTGCTCAGGTTCGGCGTCGAGGCATCCTCGGTCACCGCGCCGCTGGCCACGCCGCCGATCACCGGCACGTCGTTGGTGCCAGTGATCGTTACCGTCACCACCTGGCTGGCGGTCCCGTCGGACGAGACTGCAGTAAAGCTGTCGCTGATCGATTGACCTGCCGCCAACTGCTGGATCGCCGTCTGGCCATTGTTGGCCGTGTAGGTCCAGTTGCCGTCAGCTGCCAATGCGAAGCTGCCGTAGCCATTGCTGCCGGCAGTGCTCGCTTGAGCCGCGAAGTTCGACTGGCCCGCATCCACGTCGGCAATCGTCAGCGCGCCGCTGGCCGCGAGACTGCCACCGGACACCGCAACGTCTTCTTGCACCGTAGCGCTGGCCACACCGCCAATCACCGGCACGTCGTTGGTGCCGGTGATCGTTACCGTCACCACCTGGCTGGCGGTCCCGTCGGACGAGACTGCAGTAAAGCTGTCGCTGATCGACTGACCTGCGCCAAGCTGTTGGATCGCCGCTTGGCCATTGTTGGCCGTGTAGGTCCAGCTGCCATTGGCCGCAAGCGTGAAGTTGCCGTAGCCGCTGCTTCCGGCGGTGCCAGCCTGGGCTGCGAAGCTGGACTGGCCTTGATCGACATCGGCAATCGTCAGTGCACCGCTGGTGCTCAGGTTCGGCGTCGAAGCATCCTCGGTCACCGCGCCGCTGGCAACGCCACCAATCACCGGCACGTCGTTGCTGCCGGTGATCGTTACCGTCACCACTTGGCTGGCGGTGCCATCCGACGACACCGCGGTGAAGCTGTCGCTGATCGTTTGACCTGCGGCCAGTTGTTGGATCGCCGTCTGACCATTGTTGGCCGCGTAAGTCCAATTGCCATTCGCCGCCAGCGTGAAACTGCCGTAGCCATGGCTGCCGGCCGTACTCGCTTGAGGGGCGAAGTTCGACTGGCCTGCATCCACATCGGCAATCGTCAGCGCGCCGCTGGTACTCAGGTTCGGCGTCGAGGCATCCTCGGTCACCGCGCCGCTGGCCACTCCACCGATCACCGGCACGTCATTGGTCCCGGTGATCGTCACCGTCACCACCTGACTGGCCGTTCCGTCGGACGACACGGCGGTGAAGCTGTCGCTGATCGATTGACCGACGCCCAGTTGCTGGATCGCGCCTTGGCTGTTGTCGGCTGCATAGGTCCAAGTGCCGTCGGCCGCTAGCGAGAAGCTGCCGTAGCCATTGCTGCCGGCCGTGCCGGCCTGTGACGCGAAGTTCGACTGACCTTGGTCTACATCAGCAATCGTCAGCGCACCACCGGTGCTCAGGTTCGGCATCGAGGCGTCCTCGGTCACCGCCCCACTGGCGACGCCACCAATCACCGGCACGTCATTGGTGCCGGTGATCGTCACCGTCACCACCTGGCTGGCCGTCCCATCGGACGACACTGCAGTGAAGCTGTCACTGATCGACTCGCCAGCGCCCAGTTGCTGGATCGCCGACTGGCTGTTGTCGGCCGTGTAGGTCCAGCTGCCATTCGCCGCGAGCGTGAAGCTGCCATAGCCGTTGCTGCCGCTGGTGCCGGCCTGAGGCGTGAAGTTCGACTGACCCTGGTCTACATCGGCAATCGTCAGCGCACCGCTGGTGCTCAGATTCGGAGCCGATCCGTCCTCGCTGACCGCGCCGCTGGTGACGCCACCGATCACCGGCACATCGTTGGTCCCGGTGATGGTCACCGTCACGAGTTGGCTCGCCGTACCGTCGGAGGAAACTGCGGTAAAGCTCTCGCTGATCGACTCCCCTGCACCCAACTGCTGAATCACGCTTTGGTTGTTGTCGGCCGCATAGGTCCAAGTGCCGTCGGCCGCCAGCGAGAAACTGCCGTAGCCGTTGCTACCGGCGGTGCCAGCCTGGGGCGTGAAGTTCGACTGACCCTGGTCTACATCGGCAATCGTCAGCGCACCGCTCGTGCTCAGGTTCGGCGTCGAGGCATCCTCGGTCACCGCGCCGCTGGCCACTCCACCAATCACCGGCACGTCGTTGGTGCCAGTGATCGTCACCGTCACCACTTGACTGGCCGTTCCGTCAGACGAGACTGCAGTAAAGCTGTCGCTGATCGATTGACCGGCGCCCAGTTGCTGGATCGCTGCCTGGCCGTTGTCGGCCATGTAGCTCCAACTGCCATCGGCCGCGAGCGAGAAACTGCCGTAGCCGTTGCTGCCGGCGGTGCCAGCCTGGGCTGCGAAGCTGGACTGGCCCGCATCCACATCGGCAATCGTCAGCGCACCACCGGTGCTCAGATTCGGCATCGAGGCATCCTCGGTCACCGCGCCGGTGGCAACGCCGCCAATCACCGGCACGTCATTAGTGCCAGTGATCGTCACCGTCACGATCTGGCTCGCCGTTCCGTCGGACGAGACTGCAATAAAGCTGTCGCTGATCGACTCTCCTGCACCCAACTGCTGGATCGCCGTCTGGCCATTGTTGGCCGTGTAGGTCCAGCTGCCATTCGCCGCCAGCGTGAAACTGCCGTAACCATGGCTGCCGGCCGTGCCAGCCTGGGCTGCGAAGCTGGACTGCCCCTGGTCGACATCGGCAATCGTCAGCGCGCCGCTGGTGCTCAGGTTCGGCGTCGAGGCATCCTCGGTCACCGCGCCGCTGGCGACGCCGCCGATCACCGGCACGTCGTTGGTCCCGGTGATCGTCACCGTCACCACCTGGCTGGCGGTCCCGTCGGACGAGACTGCAATAAAGCTGTCGCTGATCGACTCTCCTGCACCCAACTGCTGGATCGCCGCCTGGCCATTGTTGGCCGTGTAGGTCCAGCTGCCATTCGCCGCTAGCGTGAAACTGCCGTAACCATGGCTGCCGGCCGTGCCAGCCTGGGCTGCGAAGCTGGACTGCCCCTGGTCGACATC